>NZ_JBMOWQ010000133.1:0-38181 GCF_049310485.1 Pseudomonas sp. GZD-209 | reverse complement strand
CCCCCCGCCACCCTCCTCCCCTTTCCCCTGCCTCTTTTCCCCCCCCCCCCCCCCCCGCGATAGGGCCCGAACGGATTACACAGGTGCTTGATCCGGCACCAACCGATCCCGGCTGTTGGACAGGTGCAAACACACCGCCGCCCGCGCGGCGTCTGGGTCCTGGCGGCGGATGGCATTGAGGATCGCCTCGTGCTCCAGGTTGGCCAGGTACGCCTGCCGCGCCAGCCTGGCCCCGGCGCGGTCGGCCTGGGCCAGGCGGTTGCGCGGGATCAGCGCGCTGCCCAGGTGCGCCATCATCTCGCCGAAGTACAGGTTGCCGGTGGCCTCGGCGATCAGCAGGTGGAAGCGCCGGTCGGCTTCGATGCAACTGTCGCCGGCGGCGGCCAGGTCTTGATAGTCGTCCAGGGCCTGGCGCATCTGCGCCAGGTGCCGATCGGTGCGGCGCAAGGCGGCCAGCGCGGCAGCCTGGCCTTCCAGTCCGATGCGCAGCTCCAGCAGGTCACGCACGCTGGCGGCGCTTTCGGTGCCCACCCGCAGGCCGGCCTGGGCCTGGCGTTCGATGACGAAGGTGCCGATGCCGTGGCGCGGCTCCACCAGGCCCGAGGCCTGCAACTTGGACAGCGCTTCACGGACCACGGTGCGGCTGATGCCGTGCTCACGCACCAGGGTGTTTTCCGAGGGCAAGCGGTCGCCGGGCCTGAAGGTGCCCAGCAGGATCTGCTGGGTCAGGCTGGAGACCAGGTCGTGGGCGCGGCTGTGGCCGCGTTTGCGCGGGGTGTCTTGGGTGTCCATGCGGGGCTCGCTGATGCGCCGGCACAAGTGGCTGGCCGATCCGCCGAGCCTAGCAGGCTTGCTTGTACGACAAGTTAAAAAAATGAAAATAATTTACCCCATTGACCAGCCGCCGTTACTTGCGAGTGGGTGACTTGTTTTTATCTTTTCGCTGCTTTTTGGCGTTTTATCTACTTGTATTTTGCTTTTTGCTGCCTGTTTTCGATCTTGTCGTACAACTTTGCGGCGCCTATGATTCGCTCACCTGGATGTCAGACAACAGGGTGTTTGCCCAACGCCCGGACCTCCCTCGACCCGCACAAAAACAATTAGTGGGAGATACACCTGTGAACCACACCCTCGATCCGTCCGCCGGGCGCGATGCCGTGCTGAGCAGCGCGGTGGCCAAGGTCAAGCGCCACGTCCTGCCGCTGTTCGTCATCATGTTCATCGTCAACTACCTGGACCGCGTCAACATCGGCTTCGTCCGCCCGCACCTGGAGAGTGACCTGGGTATCAGCGCGGCGGCCTATGGCTTCGGCGCCGGGCTGTTCTTCATCGGTTACGCGCTGTTCGAAGTGCCGTCGAACATGCTGCTGCAGAAGGTCGGCGCGCGCCTGTGGCTGACCCGCATCATGTTCACCTGGGGCCTGGTGGCCACGGCCATGGCCTTCGTGCAGAACGAGACCCAGTTCTACGTGCTGCGCTTTCTGCTGGGGGTTGCCGAGGCCGGGTTCTTCCCCGGGGTGATCTACTACTTCACCCGCTGGCTGCCGGCCGCCGAACGCGGCAAGGCCATCGCCATCTTCCTCAGTGGCTCGGCCGTGGCCTCGCTGATCTCCGGGCCGTTGGCCGGGGCGCTGATGCAGATCCAGGGCATGGGCCTGCACGGCTGGCAATGGATGCTGTTCATCGAAGGCATGGCCTCGGTGGCGCTGTGCTTCTTCGTGTTCTTCTGGCTCGACTCCAAACCCCACGACGCCAAGTGGCTGAGCCGCGAAGAGCAGGACGCGCTGGTGGCGGCCATCGACCAGGAGCAGCGTGAGCGCGAGGCGGGCGGGGTGGTCAAGGCGTCGTCCTGGAGCCTGCTCAAGGACCGCCAGATCCTGCTGTTCTGCCTGATCTATTTCTGCATCCAGCTGACCATCTATGCCGCGACCTTCTGGCTGCCGAGCATCATCAAACGCATGGGCGACCTCAGCGACCTGCAGGTGGGCTTCTTCAACTCCATCCCCTGGCTGATCTCGATCATCGCCATGTACAGCTTCGCGGCCTGCGCCCGGCGCTGGCGCTTCCAGCAGGCCTGGGTGGCGGTGGCGCTGCTGGTGGCGGCTACCGGCATGTTCATGTCCACCACCGGCGGGCCGGTGTTCGCCTTCGTCGCCGTGTGCTTTGCGGCCATCGGTTTCAAGGCGGCCTCGTCGCTGTTCTGGCCAATCCCCCAGGGCTACCTGGATGCACGGATCGCCGCGGCGGTGATCGCCCTGATCAACTCGGTGGGCAACCTCGGCGGCTTCGTCGCCCCCACCACCTTCGGCTTGCTGGAGCAGCAGACGGGTTCGATCCAGGGCGGTTTGTACGCCTTGGCGGTGACCTCGGTAGTGGCTGCCATTGCGGTGTTCTTCGTCCGTACCCGCGCCAAGGGCGCGCCTGCCCAAGACCTCAAGGCCGCCTCGGCCAACTGATTGCGAGAGAGACCTCATGAACATGCACACCACCCCACAGGTTCAACACGACACCCCGGTAGTCACCGACCTGCGCGTGGTCCCGGTGGCCGGCCACGACAGCATGCTGCTCAACCTCAGCGGCGCCCATGGCCCGTACTTCACCCGCAACGTGGTGATCCTGCGTGACAGCGCCGGCAACACCGGCCTGGGCGAAGTGCCTGGCGGCGAGGCCATCCGCCAGACCCTGGAAGACGCCCGCGCGCTGGTGGTCGGCCAGCCTATCGGCCACTACCAGCGCGTGCTCAACGCCATGCGCCAGACCTTCGCCGGCCGCGATGCCGGCGGGCGTGGCCTGCAGACCTTCGACCTGCGCATCACCGTGCATGCGGTGACTGCCATCGAGTCGGCGCTGCTCGACCTGCTCGGCCAGCACCTGGGCGTGCCCATGGCCGCGCTGCTCGGCGAAGGGCAGCAACGCGAAGCAGTGAAGATGCTCGGCTATCTGTTCTACATCGGTGACCGCAACCGTACCGACCTGGCCTATCGCAACGAGGCCGACGCCGATGACGACTGGTTCCGTCTACGCCATGAACAGGCCATGACCCCGGAGGCGGTGGTGCGCCTGGCCGAAGCCGCCAAGGCCCGCTACGGCTTCAACGACTTCAAGCTCAAGGGCGGGGTGCTGCGCGGCGAGGAGGAAATGGAGGCCGTCACCGCACTGGCCGAACGCTTCCCCGAGGCGCGCATCACCCTCGACCCCAACGGTGCCTGGTCGCTGAAAGAGGCCATCGCTCTGTGCCGCGACAAGCACGCCGTGCTGGCCTATGCCGAAGACCCCTGTGGCGCCGAGAACGGCTACTCTGGCCGTGAGGTGATGGCCGAGTTCCGCCGTGCCACCGGCCTGCCCACCGCCACCAACATGATCGCCACCGACTGGCGGCAGATGGGCCATGCGATCCAGTCGCAGGCGGTGGACATACCCCTGGCCGACCCGCACTTCTGGACCTTGCAGGGCTCGGTGCGGGTGGCGCAGATGTGCCACGACTGGGGCCTGACCTGGGGCTCGCATTCCAATAACCACTTCGATATTTCGCTGGCCATGTTCACCCAGGTGGCCGCCGCCGCGCCGGGCGAGATCACCGCCATCGACACCCACTGGATCTGGCAGGACGGCCAGCGCCTGACCCGCGAGCCACTGCGCATCGTTGACGGCCATGTGCGGGTGCCCGCGCGGCCGGGGTTGGGGGTGCAGCTGGATGAGGATCAACTGGCCAAGGCCCATGAGTGCTACCGCAACATGGGGCTGGGGGCGCGTGATGACAGCGTGGCGATGCAATACTTGATCCCTGGCTGGGCCTTCGACAACAAGAAGCCTTGCCTGGTGCGTTGATTTCTGTGCGGGCCTCATCGCCGGCTTGCCGGCGATGAGGCCAGACATGACCACACAACAGTTCCCTGCTGCCATCCGACACCTCGCGTGTCGATCAGGCGTAGGCAGACGCCTGTGCAGCACAGCCCCGGGAGACCGGGGCTTTTTTGTGGGCGCTTGGCCTATGTCGTTTCCAGATAAGCCAATCACGACATCTGACGGGATCGGGCACGGGGTGTCGTGATCGCGAACCTGCGGGACGTTCTCGAACAATTTCCCCGTGCCCCGCGCGGCTTAAATAACTCCCCGGATCGTTCGGTGCGTGGCTCTGCAAAAGCGTGAAGAAGTTCAACAACAGCGCCTGAGCGACGTGTCATTCTTATTGTTTTTCAAGGAGATGCTTTTTCGCCTGTACCTGCCCGTCCCTTCCTTGTGTCAGCAAAAAGAGAACAAGATCAATGAGCACCGTGGGATCTGATGGCAACCTTGCACAAGGTTTCAAGCCGCGTCATGTAACGATGCTGTCCATCGCCGGCATCATCGGCGCCGGGCTTTTCGTAGGTTCCGGGCACGCCATCGCGGCGGCCGGGCCCGCCACCATAGTTTCGTATTTCGTCGCCGGTACCCTGGTGGTGCTGGTGATGCGCATGCTCGGCGAAATGGCCGTGGCACACCCCGACACCGGGTCGTTCTCCACCTACGCCGACCAGGCCATCGGCCCCTGGGCGGGCTACACCATTGGCTGGCTGTACTGGTGGTTCTGGGTGCTGGTGATCCCCATCGAGGCCCTGGCCGCGGGGCATGTGCTCAACGCCTGGTTCCCCCAGGTGGATAGCTGGATCTTCGCCCTGGCCTCGGTGCTGCTGCTGGCCTGCACCAACCTGTTCAGCGTGGCCAAGTACGGCGAGTTCGAGTTCTGGTTCGCGATCCTCAAGGTCACGGCGATCCTCGGCTTCATCGGCCTGGGCTTCGCCGCGCTGATGGGCTGGCTGCCCAACCGCGAGGTCAGCGGCTTGAGCACGCTGATGGCCGAGCACGGCGGCTTCACGCCCAAGGGCTGGTCGGCGGTGATCGGCGCCTTCATCACCGTGATGTTCAGCTTCATCGGCACCGAGGCGGTGACCATCGCCGCGTCCGAATCCAGCGACCCTGCGCGCAACATCGCCAAGGCCACCCGCTCGGTGATCTGGCGCATCAGCACCTTCTATATCCTGTCGATCTTCGTGATCATCTCGGTGGTGCCGTGGAACGACCCGCAGCTGGCGGTGGTGGGTTCGTACCAGCGTGCACTGGAAATCATGAACATCCCCAACGCCGCGTTGATGGTCGATTTCGTGGTGCTGATCGCGGTGACCAGCTGCATGAACTCGTCGATCTACATCGCCTCGCGGATGATGTACTCGCTGGCCAAGCGCGGCGATGCCCCGGCGTTTCTCAAGGAAACCTCCAAGGTGGGCGTGCCGCGTGCGGCGGTGTTCGGCAGCACCCTGATCGGTGCGGCCATCGCCATCCTCAACTACTTCGCACCCAAGGGCGTGTTCGAGTTCCTGCTGGCCAGCTCCGGTGCCATTGCCTTGCTGGTGTACCTGGTGATCGCCATTTCGCAGCTGCGCATGCGTGGCCGCCTGGAGCGTGAGAACGCCAACCTCAAGTTCAAGATGTGGCTGTTCCCATGGCTGACCTGGGCGGTGATCATCTTCATCAGCTGTGCGCTGGGAGTGATGATGTTCACCGAGGAGCACCGGGCCGAGGTGAGTGCCACGCTGGGGCTGGCAATCGTGATTTCGTTCCTGGGGATCGTGAGCACGCGGGGGCATGCGCGGGTGGTTGGGGCGCGGTCGATGGGCTGATGGCTGTGCCGTGAACGAGAGGGCGCCAGTGGGCGCCCTCTTTGCGTTTTGCAACAGTTGCGTTGCCAACCAATGTGATGAATGCCCATAGACTCTTGCGCTCATAGATCATCGCCAGGGAGTCGCCGCATGAATACCGAGTCTCAAGATGCAACCGCGTCGGTAACGGCCAACACGCGCTTCGCTGAAGTGATTGCACTGATCCAGACGGCTCGCCAGCGCGCAGTCCAGGCTGTGAATACCCAGCTCATCGAGTTGTATTGGCAGGTTGGGGCATACATCAGCCGCAAACTGGAGGCGGCCGAATGGGGTGACGGCGTGGTCAGCCAATTGGCGGATCATCTGGCGCTGACCCAGCCGGGGTTGAGAGGTTTTACTCGGCGGAACCTGTTCCGCATGCGTCAGTTTTATGAGGTCTATCGTGGGCATGAGGAGAAAGTGTCAGCACTGCTGACACAAGTTCCGTGGACCCAAAACCTGATCATTCTCAGCCAGTGCAAACTCCCCGAAGAGCGTGAGTTCTACTTGCGTATGGCCGCACAGGAGAAGTGGTCGAGCCGTGAGCTTGAGCGCCAAGTCAAGGCCGCGCTGTTCGAGCGTAGCGTGACGCAACCGGCCAAGGCGTCGGCCGCGCTCACCCAGGCCCATCCGGCGGCCCTGGAGGTGTTCCGCGATGCCTACATGATCGAGTTCCTCGGCCTACCGGGCGGGCACGCCGAGGCCGATCTGCACCAGGGGTTGCTCGGCCGCCTCAAGGACTTTCTGGTCGAGCTGGGCCGCGACTTCTGCTTCGTCGGCTCGCACTACCCGTTGCAAGTGGGCGGCCGTGACTTCGCCCTCGACCTGCTGTTCTTCCACCGTGGCCTCAACTGCCTGGTGGCCATTGAACTGAAGGTGGGGCGCTTCGAGCCCGAGTACCTGGGCAAGCTGGATTTCTATCTCGAAGCCCTCGACCGCAACGAACGCAAAGCCCACGAGAACCCCGCCATCGGCGTGCTGCTGTGCGCCAGCAAGGACGATGAAGTGGTCGAGTACGCACTGAACCGCAGCCTGTCGCCCGCGCTGATCGCCGAGTACCAGACCCGCCTGCCGGACAAGGCCCTGCTGCAGGCCAAGCTGCAGGAGTTCTACGCGCTGGATGCCGAGCGCACCGCCTCGATATAGCGGGCGACGGCCGGTGACTTCTCGAAGCGCCGGTGCAACAGGCTCAACCACGAGCTCGCCCGGCAATCCTCGACAGGCCGGTAGTTCACCTGCGGCAAGTTGATCCGCCGCACGACTGACTCCGGCACCAGCGCAACGCCCTGGCCCAGCGATACCAAGGTGATCACCGCCACCAGGCTGCCCGGCTGCGGGCCCAGGCGTGGGACGAAACCACCCTGTGCGGCGACCTCCAGCGTGCCGGAGATCTGCTCGGGGAGGATGAAGGTTTCATTGGCCAGGCGCTTGGCCGTGAGCTGCTTGAGCTCGTTCAGGCGCGAGCCGGCGGGCAGCGCCAAGACGAAGCCTTCTTCATGCAGGGGAATCGCCTCCAGCCCGTCCGGCAGTTCCATCGGCGAGCGTACGTAGGCCAGGTCCAGCTGGCCGTCAAGCACCTGCGTGGGCAGCGCATCCATGGGCGCCTCGCGGATATTCAGATGCACGCCGGGGTGGGCGTCACTGAAGCGGGTCACTTGCTGTTGCAAGGTGCCAGAGTAGGCCGCCGAAGCCACATAGCCCAGCTCGATGCGCCCGCTGTCGCCACGTGCGGCGCGCTGCGCGCTGAGTTGCGCGGCGTCGAACTGGCGCACCGCCTGCTCGGCTTCCACCCGCAATGCTTCGCCCGCGGCGGTCAGGCGTACCTCGCGCTGGCTGCGCTGGAACAGCAGCACGCCCAGCGCTTTCTCCATGTCCTGGATCTGCCGGCTGAGGGTGGGTGGGGCGATGCCCAGCTGTTCGGCCGCACGGGTGAAGTGGCCGTGGCGGGCGACGCTGAGAAAGTAGCGGAAGTGGCGGATTTCCATGGGGCCTCGTTAGCCGGGGGCTAATGACGCAGGACGTGGCGGCTAACAAGCCCCGCGCCCGGCGGCGTTATGGTGAGGGCAACACTACAAGGCTGGCGTCGCGGCGGCAAAGCCCGATGACCGGCCGAGCCTCAATGCCATCGCCGGGCATCTCGTGGCCCGCGATGGCGCCCCCTGGAGCCTTGCCATGTCCACCCCCGCCTCTGCGCGTTTCACCCTGTTCACCGCCTCGGCCGTGTGCGCCCTGATCATCCTCGACACCAACATCGTTGCCGTCAGCCTGCCCAGCATCGCCCGCGACCTGTCCGGCTCATTCGCCGACATCGAATGGGTGGTCAGCGCCTACCTGCTGGCCTTCGCTGCCTGCCTGCTGCCCGCCGGCAGCCTGGCCGACCGCTTTGGCCGACGGCGCATGCTGCTGCTCGGGCTGGCACTGTTCGCCCTGGCTTCCCTGGCCTGCGGTGCTGCGCCGAACCTGCTGTGGCTCGACCTGGCCCGCGCCGGCAAAGGCGTGGGCGCCGCGCTGCTGCTCACCGCCGCCTTGGCCGCCATCGGCCACCGCTTCCATGAGCCTGAAGCACGGCTGCGCGCCTGGGCCTTCTGGGGCGCCTGCATGGGCGCCACCATCACCTTCGCACCGCTGCTTGGCGGCCTGATCGCCAGCACCTTGGGCTGGCGCTGGATCTTCTACATCAACCTGCCGCTGGTGGCCGTGCTGGCGCTGATGGTGCTGCGCAGCGTCGAAGAGTCCCGCGACAGTGCCGCCGCTCGGCTTGATCCGCTGGGCAGCCTGACCTTTGCCGGTAGCCTGGGCTACCTGATCTGGGCGCTGATCGATGCCAACCGGGTTGGCTGGGACAGCGCGCCTACCTTGGGGCGGTTGGTGATTGCAGCCTTTTTGTTTGGCCTGTTCGTGATGGTCGAGCGTAGCCAGGTGCGGCCCATGATCGATCTGCAACTGATGCGCAGCGGGCGGTTCATTGGGGCCTTGTTAGGGATGTTCGCCTATGCCGCCTGTGCCCAGGTGATGATGACTTTATTGCCGCTGTATCTGCAGAACGGCCTGCAACTGTCGGCACTTGAGGCAGGGGCGGGGATGTTGCCGTTTGCCGTGGCGATGCTGCTGACGCCGCAGTTGGGAATGCGCCTGGCGGCGAGGTTGAGTGCGGCGCAGGTGTTTGCGTTGGGGTTGGTGTTGGTGGGAGTGGGTAACCTGGCCTGTGCCTGGGCGGTTGGGGAGGGGGGCTATGGGGCTTTTGCCCTGGCCAGCATGGTGTTAGGGGCTGGTGCAGGGTTGCTTAACGGGGATACGCAGAAAAACATCATGGCTTGCGTGCCACGTGAGCGTACTGGGATGGCTTCGGGGTTGAGTACTACCACACGGTTTGGGGCGATTGTGTTGGCGATTGGGATTCTTGGTGGGGTGCTGGCGGCGCGTAGTGGGCAGTTGTTGCGTGAGGCCATGGCTGGGGTGGCGCCGGAGGCGTTGGGGAAGGTCGGGGATATGGCGACGCGGGTGGCGGCGGGGGATTTGCAGGCGGCGTTGGCGATGCTTGAGCCGGGGTTGCGTGAGGTGGCGGCGCCGTTGGCGCGGGGGGCGTTTGTGGGTGGGTTTGAGGCGGTGTTGCAGAGCGCAGGTGTGGCGGCGTTGGTGCTTGCGCTGATCGTGGGGGGGTTGCTTAGTAGGCCGCTACCGAGTGTGGCTGCGGGATTGGCTGTAGAGTGAACTGAGGGGCCGGACCGTTCGGGGTCGTTGTCATCTTTGATGACGACTTAGGCCCGACTTAGGCCCGACTTAGTCCCAACTTGGTCCCGAGAGATGCCCGTTTTCCACTTGAGATCCGTGAGAAACTCCCGGTAAGTGAATTTTGACTTTTTGAGTCGGCGCCGGGGGAAGCTGAAATGAAAGGCTATCCTTATGCTGAATATCAGAAATCTGTGATTCGATATTTTCGTGGAATACCATTTGGAATAACGCGTTCGTCTGTTCACCCTAGTGCGGGGTTGTGCTTTAGTGATTGCCACACTGCCTTCATGGATCAAGGGCTGATTGAGGATGCCGCTCACTCCCTCGAGAACCCACCGCACATTGAATGCATTGGGCAAGCGCGCGGCATTGCGCATGTCAGCCTATCTGGCTAAATGCTAGTATTCGCCTCGATATTTAGCCGGAGGAACAGGGATAGTGTCGAGTAAGCAGCGTGCCTTGATTTGCTGGGTGGGCGGCAACGATCTGAAAGCTGTAAGCGGCGGTGAGATCGGACCGATCATGTCGATGTTAACGGCGGAAAAGTTTGATCGAGTTGATCTGCTTTGTTCGTATCCACCAGATCGTGTTGAGCCCTATCTTGCATGGCTCCGCAAGCGTGTTGATCTTCCCGTCCAGGCATACCATGAGACTTTGAGCTCTCCAGTTCATTTTGGAGACATCTATCAGTCCGCGAGCAAGCATTTGCAGCGTTTGTTTGCTGCTCGCATGGATCTGTCAATTCTGCTCAGCCCAGGCACACCTGCCATGCAGGCAGTGTGGATACTGCTGGGCAAAACCAGCTATCCCGCCACCTTTTACCAATCATCGCTTGAGCAAGGTGTGCAGCAGGTAGATGTGCCGTTTGAAATCGCGGCCGAGTACTTGCCTGCCGCCAGCGGCATGACGAGTAATAAGCTGCTGCGACTGGCAGACCACGGTGCCCCAGGCAACGCGGCGTTCGATAGCATTGTCACGCAAAGTGCGCGAATGATGATGCTCAAAGCGCAAGCGAATGTGCTTGCGCAAAAGCAGGTCCCAGTCCTGATCTACGGTGAAACCGGAACGGGTAAGGAGTTGTTTGCCAGAGCCATCCACAATGCCAGCCTCCGTTCCGCTGCACCTTTCATCGCCGTTAACTGCGGAGCAATAGTCCCCGAACTCATCGACGCTACCTTGTTTGGTCATCGCAAAGGGGCGTTCACTGGTGCGGTTGAGAGCCGAGACGGCGTGTTCCAGCAGGCACACGGTGGCACATTGTTCTTGGACGAGTTCGGTGAGCTGAAACCAGATGTGCAAGTTCGGCTGTTACGGGTGCTGCAGAGCGGGACCTTTGTCCCGGTTGGCGCAAGCCAGGAGCAGAAGGTGGATGTGCGATTGATCACGGCGACTCATCGAAACCTCATGCATGAAGTGGCGCATGGGCGATTCCGTGAGGATCTGTTCTACCGGATAGCCGTTGGGGTTATTCACTTGCCGCCGCTGAGAGAGCGGGAAGGAGATCTGTTCCTGTTGGCCGATACGCTGCTTGCCAGCTTGGCCGAGCAAGACTTCTCGATGGCAGGTAAGAAAATTTCCGCTGAAGCAAAGAAACTTATCTTGAGCCACCCTTGGCGTGGCAACGTTCGCGAGCTTCAATCTGTGCTGCTTCGTGCCGCCTTGTGGAGTCAGGGCGATGTCATTGATGGGGCGGATATTGACCAGGCGCTGTTCCGGTTCACTCAGGATCATGTGGACATTTGTTCCCGGGATGTTTCTCAAGGTATTGATTTGCAAGGGATAATTTCAGAGCTTGCCAATGGCTACCTGCGCAAGGCGCTGGCGCTGACGGGCCGTAACAAGACGCGAGCCGCCAGTTTGCTGGGCTTGAAAAGCCAGCAGACACTCAGTAATTGGATGGAAAAGTACGAC
Organism: Pseudomonas sp. GZD-209; assembly: GCF_049310485.1. NCBI lineage: Bacteria > Pseudomonadati > Pseudomonadota > Gammaproteobacteria > Pseudomonadales > Pseudomonadaceae > Pseudomonas > Pseudomonas sp. GZD-209. Next base: position 26,863 of record NZ_JBMOWQ010000133.1, on the reverse strand, counting down.
GTCGAATAAACATTGGCATGGTCTTCGCTATAAGACCGACATGGATAAGATCGCTTATATGAAATCAGTCAATTTCGAATTCCTCCGGCCTGGCAACGAGTTGCTGGCAAATCTCGCTGGCTTGGCGGAGGCCGTACTTCACGTCGACCCGGGCAGTGCGCTCACGCGACTTCGTAGCTTTGCCGAAGAGATGACCAAGGCTATCTATAAGCATGAAACACTGCCCCGTGTGCCGCAGGCCACCTTTTACGAGCTGGTTAAGGATCCGGTCTTTGTTGACTGTGTAAGCAAGCCGCTGGTTTACCAGCTCAATTTCCTGCGTATTCAGGGGAACGACACCGCGCATGGAGGCGAAGGCGACCTGCGTAATGCGCAACAGGCCCTGAAGACGGCTTACCAACTGGCCATGTATATGGCCATGAAATATCAGGGCACCACTCAGGCAGACATTCCTGAGTTTGCTGAGGTGCAGGACCCGACGGCGACTTTGGCCACGTTGCAAAAGACCGTCGCCACCTATCAAAAAGAGCTGAATCAGCAGCAGGAAGAGCTCCAGCGCGTGATGGACAAGCTGGAGCAAGAGCGGATCCGTAACATCGACAAGCTGGAGCGCCCAGCAGAGGCCGAACTGCACGTGCGTCAGCAGCAGAGCCAGCAGGTTGCCGACAGCCTGCAATGGGACGAAGCCAAGACACGTGCTCTGTTGATTGACGCGATGTTGATCCAGGCAGGTTGGAACATCAGCAATCCTGAACAGGTGGGCCGAGAAGTGGAGGTCGACTGCCCGGACAATGCCTCTGGGAAGGGGCGTGCAGATTACGTGCTATGGGGCGACGATGGTCAGCCTCTTGCGGTGATCGAAGCCAAGCGCTCCAGCAACGTCAGCCTACAGGCCGGGCGCGAGCAGGCTCGTATCTATGCCGACGGGTTCGAGCGTATGGGAATGCAGCGCCCGGTAATCTTCTACAGTAACGGCTACGAAACTTTCGTCTGGGACGACAAGCAGTACAACACCTATCGCCCGGTGTATGGTCTCTACAGCAAGAGCAGCCTCGAATACTTGGCCTACCAGCACCAGTACCGTATTGCCGAACTTGAACAGCACAACCCTGATTTGAAAATTGCCGATCGCCCGTACCAGATTGAGGCAATCAAGACCGTTGCTGCGCATTTTCAGAAGCAACGTCGCAAGGCTTTGGTCATTCAAGCCACCGGTACAGGCAAAACTCGTGTTGCCATTGCCCTGGCTGAACTGCTGCTACGCACCAGCTGGGCTAAGCGTGTGCTGTTTCTCTGTGACCGCAAGGAGCTGCGAGTTCAGGCTGACGATGCCTTCAAGCAAAATCTGCCCAGCGAGCCGCGCTGCGTCATCGGCGAAACCAACAAGGTGGATCAGACCGCGCGCATCTACATCGCTACCTACCCGGGGATGATGAATCGCTTTGCCCAGCTCGATGTAGGTTTTTTCGACCTGATCATCGCCGACGAGAGTCACCGCAGTATTTACAACAAGTACCGCGATCTATTCGACTACTTTGATGCTCTCCAAGTTGGCCTCACCGCTACGCCGGTGAAGTTCATCAGCCGTAACACCTTCGACATCTTCGACTGCGAAACCACCGACCCCACCTTCGAGTTCGGGCTGGACGCAGCCATCAACAACGATCCACCTTATCTGGTACCGTTTCGCGTCAAGGATTTAACCACCGATTTTCTGCGTGATGGCATCCATTACAGGGATCTGAGTGACGAGCAGAAGCGCCAGTTAGAGGAGGACCTTGGCGAAGAGGAAGCCAAGCGCACTACCGTTGCCGGCAAGGATATTGGCCGCAAAATCTTCAGTGAGGATACGGATCGAATCATCCTGGAAAACCTGATCAACAACGGTATCAAGGATGAAACTGGCTCACTGGTCGGCAAGACCATCGTCTTCGCCCAGCGCCAGGACCACGCCGAGCACCTGGAGAAGCTCTTCTGTAAGCTCTATCCGCAATATGGCGCTAAGGTCTGCAAGGTCATCCACAACGGCATTTCGCATGTCGACACACTGATCAAGGAATTCAAGAAACCGGACAACGACTTCCGAATTGCCATCTCGGTGGACATGTTGGACACCGGTATCGACGTGCCAGAGGTGGTCAATCTCGTGTTCGCCAAACCGGTAAAGTCTTGGGTCAAGTTTTGGCAGATGATTGGTCGCGGTACACGATTGCGGCCCAACCTGTTCGGCCGTGGCAAGGACAAGGAAGAGTTCCTGATCTTCGATCATTACGGAAACTTCGACTTCTTCGAGCAGGAGTATCAGGAGCCAGAAGACAAAGGCGGAAAGTCCCTACTGCAGACCACCTTCGAGGCTCGCGTTGAGCTGGCCCAGGCTGCACTCAGGCTCAACCATGCTGCGGCTTTCGATACCGCCATTGAGTTGCTGCGTGCGGATATCAACGATTTGCCAGAAACCAGCGTGGCGGTGAGGCGTGAATTGCGCAACGTCCACCAACTGCAGCAGACCGATCTGCTGAAGCATTTCGACGGTAAGACCCAGCATCTGCTCAGTTACACCATTGCGCCGCTGATGGCCGCTCGGGTGTTGAGTGACAAACACGCGACCTCGCTGGACAAGCTTGTTGCCGGTATTCAGCGTTGCCTGGTGGAGCAGGCCAGTTGCTTCGAGGACGGAAAAATTGTGCTGCTGGCTGAGCTGGATAAGCTGGCTGTGAACATCCAAGCCGTGCGCCAGAAAGATGCGATTCTAGCGGAGGTGCGCAGTGCCGATTTTTGGCAACAGCCGAGTATCGACAAGCTGGAGCACGCCCGTAAGGAGCTGCGCGGCATTATGAAGTATCGGCAGACGGGAAGCTCTGCAAGCTACGGAACCGCGATTACCAAGGCTAAGGACGACAACGTACTGGCTGAAGAGCGTCGGGTTTACATCACTGGTGCCAATGAGGCCATGCTTTATCGTCGCCGGCTCAAGGGCATTCTTGACAGCATGCTCGCAGCTAACCCTATTTTGCAGAAAATTCATAAAGGTGAGCCGATTGCCGAGGCGGACCTGAAGACCCTGACCTCGACCATTCTGACCAGTCATCCGGGTGTAAGTCTGGATTTATTGAATGAGTTCTACGGCCGCACTGCAGCACAACTGCACGTGACTGTGCGCGAGATCATAGGGCTGGATTCTCAGGCTATTGAAGAGCACTTCAAAAGCTTCCTGCACGCCCATCCAACCCTCACAGCTCAGCAGGTGCGCTTCATGAACCTGTTGAAGAATTACATCGCCCAACACGGCAGCATTGTGATCGAAACACTGTACGACGCACCGTTCAACAGCATTTCCCATGACGGAATCGACGGTGTGTTCAAGCCGACAGATGTTGATCAGTTGGTCGCGGTGCTTAAACCATTTCTTCGCGAGACAAATTCTCCGCCTGGCAATCAGGAGTGACCATGCAAGCCAGCCATTGGACGAAGGATATGATTGCTATCAGAGCAGTGCTCGCACTAGGCTCGGCGCTGCTGGGTTACTCCGCTGCGGCGTTGCGCCAGGGTAGGCAACTGCACAGCAACAACCCCGAATTATGACCAAGAGAAGTATTTGAAATGCTTACCGGCAAAATCCGCAACGATATCGACAAGCTCTGGGAAAAATTCTGGACTGGCGGTATCACCAACCCGCTGACTGTGATCGAACAGATCAGCTACCTGATGTTCGCCCGCATGCTCGACATGCAGGAAGACGTGGCCGAGCGCAAGGCTAACCGCACCGGCAAGGCCTTCGACCGTCTGTTTCCCAATACACCGGAGGGCCAACTGCTGCGCTGGAAGAACTTTCGCAACATGAGCGGGAAGGAACTGCACAGCCACCTCAAGAAAAAGGTCTATCCCTTCTTCGCCCAACTCGGAAGCGCCGAAGGCGAGGGCGGGGAGCGCGAAGGCTTGGGCCATATCAGCGAGTACATGCAGGACGCCGATCTGGAGATCAAGAACGAGTCTGTACTCACCTCTGCCGTGGAGATGGTAAACGACCTGCCGCTGACCCAGAGCGACGTAAAGGGCGATATCTACGAATACCTGCTGAGTAAGCTCACCACCGCCGGCATCAACGGCCAGTTCCGTACGCCGCGCCATATCATCGACGCGATGATCGAGCTAATCGCTCCGCAGCCGACCGAGGTGATCTGCGACCCGGCCTGCGGCACCGCCGGCTTCCTGGCCCGCACCATGGAATACCTCAACCGCGTGTATTCCAGCCCGGAAGGTACCTTTACCGATGAAGACGGCAACTTTCATTATTCCGGTGACTTGCTCGAACCCTACCGCCAGCACCTCAACAGTCAGATGTTCTGGGGATTCGATTTCGACACCACCATGCTGCGCGTCTCCAGCATGAACATGATGCTGCACGGCGTGAACGGCGCGAACATCCGCTATCAGGACTCCCTGAGCAAATCCATCAAGGAACACTACCCGCGTCAGGAGCAGGATTTCTTCGACGTGGTGCTGGCCAACCCGCCGTTCAAAGGCAGTCTGGACGAAACCAACACCAACCCCGACGTGCTCGGCCTGGTGAAAACCAAAAAGACCGAGCTGCTGTTCGTCGCCCATATCCTCCGCTCGCTCAAACTCGGTGGCCGTGCCGTGGTGATCGTGCCGGACGGCGTACTGTTCGGCTCATCCAAGGCCCACCAGCAACTTCGCCAGGAGCTGCTCGACAACAACCAGCTCGAAGGCATCGTCAGCCTGCCCAGCGGCGTGTTCAAACCCTACGCTGGCGTCAGCACCGCCATCCTCATTTTCACCAAGGGCGGCAGCACCGAGCGCGTGTGGTTCTATGACCTGCAAGCCGACGGCTACTCGCTGGACGACAAGCGCACTGAGCTGAAAGGCGAGGGCAGCAACGACCTGCCCGATGCCATCGCCCAATGGCACAAATACCGGCAGATGGTAGAGGGCAATCTAAGCGCCAGCACCATCAACACCCTGTTCGGCGATAAGCGCAAAAAGGCCTTTGTCGTGTCCGCCGGGGAGATCGCCGCCAACAAATACGACCTCTCCATCAATCGCTACAAGGAAGTGGAGTATCAGCAGGAGCAGTACGAGGACCCGAAGTTAATTCTGCAGCGGCTGAAAGGACTGGAGCAGGAGATTCTGGCGGATCTGGATGAGCTGGAGGAGATGCTGTGAGTTGGTCGATGGTTCAGATTGGCAAATATGCAGACAAGGTTCGGACGTGGAATCCTGCTGCTGGCGCGGAGGGTGTTTTTCAGTATGTGGATCTTAGCTCTGTCGATAAAAGCAGGAAAGTTATTGACCTAGATAACGTGGCTGAAGTTTCTTCTGTAGAGGCCCCAAGTCGTGCTCGTCAGTTGGTTGTGACAGGGGATGTCCTAGTTGCAACAGTTCGGCCAAATTTGAACGGGGTCGCTGTGGTTCCTGCTGAGCTAAATGGTGCGACTGCTTCTACTGGGTATTGTGTCCTCCGAGCTGACGAAAAAAATCTGCATGGACGATATTTGTTTTACTGGGTTCAAACAGATTCTTTTGTCGAGGACATGATGTCTAAGGCTACAGGAGCTAACTATCCAGCGGTTTCGGACAAGATAATAAAAGAGAGCAATATCCCACTCCCACCCCTGCCCGAACAAAAGCGCATCGCCGCCATCCTCGACAAGGCCGACGCCATTCGCCGCAAACGCCAACAAGCCATCCAGTTCGCCGACGACTTCCTCCGCGCCGTGTTTCTGGACATGTTCGGCGACCCGGTGACTAATCCGAAGGGTTGGGAGGTTCGACCTTTAATTGAATTAATTGATCCTGCTCGCCCTATTACCTACGGAATTCTGATGCCAGGTGACGATATAGAAGGTGGCGTGCCCTATGTCAGAGTTGTAGATATGAAAGACGGCGTTGTCCTTGTAGATCAAGTTCGTAGGACCACGCTTGAAATTGCTCAGCAGTATAAAAGATCATCACTTAGGGCTGGAGACGTTCTCATATCTATTCGTGGTCATGTCGGGCGCTTGGCTGTTGTGCCAAAGGAACTGGAGGGTGCCAATATCACTCAAGATACTGCGCGCTTGGCGACAAATTCCAGCTGCAGTTCTTTGTATTTATATGCCTGCTTGGAAAACCGTAAAATGCAACAGGAAATGCAGCGCTTTGTAAAGGGGGCTGCAGTTAAGGGAATTAATCTCACTGATCTCAAACAGCTGAGAATCCCAGTTCCACCGATTGAGTTGCAGAAAAAAATCGAAAGAAAAATTGAGTTAATGACTACAGTACTTACATCGCTGGAGCAATCAAGTGTTTGTTTGTTGGATGGGTTCAAATCACTCAGCCAAAAAGCCTTTTCCGGCCAGCTGTAGATAAGGAAATCCCCATGCGCCTCAAGTCCGTCAAGCTCACCCGTTTCCGCGGCTACCGCGCCACTACCGCCACCCCTATCGACGATGCCATGACCTGCCGTTGGTTATGCCGGAAGCAGGCTGAGTCGTGAGTGAACGACAACCACTTAGATCAGGCACGCAAGGGGTCTATATATGAGCAATAACGAAAAACGGCCTCTGATCAGAAGGCATATCGGGCTGAAGGAATTGCTGCAGCTGGCAACGCCGGATGAGTTGGTCGCCATCAGCGAGATCCTGCTGGATAAGGCCCATGACCGCCTGCTCGGCGATGACTCCGCGCGGCAGCGCCTTGCAAAATGCTTCGAGGCCGGCGAGCTGTACAAGGCGGTCGACGAAATCGCTTTCGAGATCCGCGCGCTGGGCAGTGTCAGCCTGGTCAGCTTGTTACGCCGGGGCGAGCCGGTCAGTTACGACGAGGTGGTGCGCGATGTTGCTGGCGAGCTTAAGGTGGAATTCAGCAAGGCTGATAGCACCTCGGCCATCGAGGAGCAGGTGCTGGCGAAGCTGATGGAGAAACCGGCCGAGCAGGTTGAGTCAACTGAAGCAGAAAACCAGGCGGGCAGTGGCTCGTGGTTTGGCCGGGCACGGTTCAATCAGTCGTTATTGGGGCCTCTAAGCAAGCTGGGTATGGGAGCTGCCGGGGGCAGCCTGGTGAGTGGTGCGCTGGGCTCGGTGGCGGCGGCCGGCGTGGTGGCAGCACTGCCGCTGACGGCGATTGGCGCTGTCAGTGCGGGTGTTTGGGCGCTCACCAATAAAAAGCGCCCAGAGCTGCAAGGGCTGGCGGCCATTGTCATGCACATCGCGCGAATTCGCGCTGGCGTTGTCGCTGCGGATCACGAGGATTTTGCTAACCGTTTGAGGGCGTGTGTATGAGCGCGGAAATTCTTGCTAGGGCGATCAGTTCTGCCCCGGAGATCATCGAAGGCATTAAATCCGGGCTTTTTAAGGTGTGGGGTGGCGTCGTCAGGTATGCCGCCGGCCATCCCAAGGGTGGGCAGATTGTTGGGCATTTGCAGTTCCCCGGTGATGCAACTCAGGCTGCCGAGCAGCTTGCTATGCTGCAGCAGACGCTGAGTGGCGTGGAGGGAGCCTTGGGCGTGTTGCAAAGCCTGCAGTACGCGAATCTGGCATTGTCCGGGCTCAATCTGGCGGTTTCGGTCGCCGGCTTTGCCATCGTTTGCAAGAAGCTCAATGGTATTTCCGAGCAGTTGCAGCGTCAGTCGGAAAAGCTCGATGTGCTGATCGAAATGGCCGGTGCTGCCAAGGCCCGGGAAGAACTGCGTGACAGTGCGCGCTTCAGCGCAGTGGTGTGGACGGTTCGCCAGTCTGCTGAACAGGGTGATCTGCAGGGGCTCAAGAGCCAGGTGAATAATATGCGCGAGCAGTATGAGATTACCAAACTGACGCTGAGCCAGGCAGCAGCCAATGCCACTGGCAAAGGTTTTGTCGACTCCCTTGAAGTGCTGCAGAACCTGCAGCAACGCATGATGTATCTCGGCTTTATGCAGGCATACGTTCAGCAGCATACGGCGGGCGAGAAGTATGCCATCGAGGTACTGCAAGAGCTGCAAGCGGACTGGATGAAGATCAATACGGTGGTTTTTGAGGCGATTGTCGCCAATCAGGAGTGGGTTGAGCAATTAACCCAGGACCAGGGTAATAGCGTCGTGTCTTTCCTGGAGTTCCGTAAGCAAGCGGCTCCCGCCATTGAATATCAGCTCGGCTTGTTGGAATACGCCACCAGCCACCCAGAGGCGGCAGGACTGCTCAATGAAGAGGTCACGGAAATTCGTTTTCTGGCGGCGTGAGATGGCCGCTCTGGCCGAACTGAGCACAAAGGGAAACATTGGTGATGGCGCTTGATTTGAGCGAAACCTTGGTGGTGGGAATTTCTGCGACGGCGTTGTTCGATATGAGCGAGTCCGACCAGATGTTCAAGGCGGCACTTGAGGCCGACCCGGAAAGCGTGATCGATAACTATCGCCGTTATATGCAGGCCCGTGAGGGCGAGCCGCTGGCGCCGGGAACCGGTTATCACTTAGTAAAGGCGCTGCTCGATCTCAACCGGCATATGAAAGGCGAGGATACGTCCCCGTTGGTCGAGGTGGTGGTGATGTCGCGCAATAGCCCGGATACGGGCATCCGTGTGCTCAAGACCATTCGTCACGAGCAATTGGCGATCACCCGTTCGGCCTTTACTGGTGGTGAGTCGGTGGCCGATTACATGGATGCGTTTGATGTCGACCTGTTTCTCACCACCAATGTTGAGGACGCGCAGAAGGTCATCGACTCCAGGCGCTGTGCGGCGGCGATCCTCAAGGCGCCGCCAGCCAACGCCCCGCAAATTTCCGAGGGCCAGGTGCGAATTGCCTTCGATGGTGACGCGGTGCTTTTCTCCGACGCGAGCGAGCTGGTTTACAAGACGCAGGGACTGGACGCCTTTCAGGCACAGGAGGATGCATTACAGCACACGCCCATGGAGGAAGGGCCTTATGCCAGCTTGCTGAAAAAGCTGGCCCGTTTACAGGAACGTTTGCCCACTGGCGGAAAGGATTCCCCCATCAGAATCGCCATCGTCACGGCACGTAATTCGCCATCGGAAATGCGCGTGATCAATACCTTGCGAGCCTGGGGTGTTTACGTGGACGAGGCATTTTTCCTTGGTGGTGTGGGCAAGGCCAAGGTGCTCCGGGCGTTCAACCCGCACATCTTTTTTGATGATCAGGATGTGCATTTGGAAGCAGCAGCCAATTTGGTACCATCAGGCAAAGTGCCATACCTGACCAAGTCTGGCTTAGCTGATAGCTGTGCGGTGGAGTGAAAGGATTCATGGTGGATAGCTCGACTCAGCTCTACAAACTGGCGACAACCCCTAGAGGCCGTCAACTGTGGACCTAAATGGCGGCGATTCTTGAGGTCACGGAAATGGATCGAGGCATATCGTTTCCATTGAAGCGATTCCTAGGGAATTTTCAGAAGCACTTGGACGCAGGCCGAATCGAGCGCGTCCCCGAGTGCTTCAGACTGACCCTCAGCGGGCTGAGCTATTTTCAAGACCGCTACCGGGTCGGGAACCCCCAGTTCGTTGAGCGGGTGGCGGTCTAGCGAATGATCAGTTCTCTGCGGACGGGGTGTGGCGAGGGGGATTGGGTTCCGCTGATCTGATGTGTGTATTGATTTAGATTTGGAAGGTAGTTCTAACAGGGAGCGTGTTCATGTCGTACTCCGTAATCAAGTGCTCGTCGTGGCTGGGGCACTTTCTCCAGAGGCGAGGGCTTTCGACCCCAGATCAGCGCGGACTTTACGCTTACCACTGCAGCCTTGAGGAGTATAGCGAGCTGCAGCATTCGCTCCGTGAATTGGACGGTTTCGAGGCTGCGTTAAAGGACCCGGCGGCCTGTGCCTGTTTGGTGCTTTTCGGCTCTGAATGGTACCGCCGTGAGTACCGCAGCGAGTATGCCTGGACCTGGGACCCCATCTGGAAAGCTTTGAGGTTCCGACTATCTCCGGTAGAGCTAAGCAAGGCTATACCCAAAGGACTTGAGGGGTACTGGAAGCGTCCGCTTCATCTCTACGACGCTGGCCACCGGGATTTTCTGGGGTCTCTGTTCAGTGAGGGGGGCTTACCCTTTCAGGTGTTGCGCGAGGGTGATAGCCGCTTCCAAGCGCTGTTTGACCGCTTACTAAAGTATTACGATCAGTGGCATCTGCAGGGTGGCAATACCCTCCAGCAGGTGGAACAGCAACTGGATAAGTTCAACCTTCCTCAGGTGTTTGCCTCGCGTACGTCGGTGGAGCTGATCGCGCGAATGGCCGATGAACTCGTAGCTCTGGTCCGCAATTACGGACTGACGCAAGCCGATGAGCCAGTCACGCATCTGGATGCCATGAACCCCAAGTGGCGTGAATTGTTTCCTCTGCCGCTGGATAACCTGACGGGCAGCGAGTTGCTCAATGGCTTGCTAAAGACTGCCACCGTCGAGGGCAGAAGGCGTCCCCCGAGTTCAGCGGGATGGGCTTGTCAGCATTTCTGGCTTGAGTCGCAGGCGGATGTGCTCAAGGTTCAGGTGTCGCTACCGGAGGAGGTGGTATTTCGTCTGGCAACGCAGCCGTCCACCACACGTTTTGAGTTGGCCATTGAAGAAGATGGGCAGGTGATTGCCGGCCTTGGCCCCGGCTATGCGCTGGTAGACAACGGTGTTGCGCGCGTTCGTTTACGCCTACGAGGGATCATTGGAAAGCGGCGGGATTGCAGCATTCCTCTGAATCTGGTTGCTAGGGTTGGTGGTATGCAGATCGCCAACCTGCCAATCGATGGCAGTGCGGTGGCCCTGGGTGAAGTGCCGCTAGGGTTCGAGCTAGTGAACGACCGCTGGCAGCTGTGTGGTCAGGCTTCATTCAAGACCGCTAGTGAAGAGTTGCTGCTGGTGTTGCCTGACGGTTGCAGTTTGAGTCCGCCTGACAGCAGTGGGGAGGCCATAATCAGTGATATGCCCCAGGCGCTGTCGCTGCGTACGGTCAAGGTGCAAGGCAAGGCGGAAGTATTGGTTCAGGGGGAGGAGTGTTACCGGATACGCACAGGGCATGTCACCAGTATGGTGACTGGGCCGGAATTGAGTGGTGTCCAGACTGAATGGCCGAGTAAGCCTTCGATGACCTTTGTCGGCCTGCCTCGTGTGCTGTGGTCGGCAGTTGCGGGCGAGTTGCAACAGCAGGGTGGTGAACTCTTCGTTGCGGGTAAGCAGCCGGGCAGTGGCCTGTTGCAGGAGGCGCTCGGTGCCCAATATGTATCGGTACGTAACCGCAACGGCGATACCTTGCTACGCTGTAGGGTGGGTATTTTACCGACGGATTTTCGTGTTGAACTGCGTAGTGGTGAGACTCCAGGTGCGGGCTGCATTCTCGTGTATTGCCAGCAGCGTTGCTTGCTTCAGATTGATGACGAAAGCCTGCAAGTGCAACAGGTGAGGCACGAGGATCACATCGAACTTCGGCTTTCTGCCAAGGCCTTCCCGCCGATCCGGGTCCGGCTTTCTGTTATGCCGAACTTGATGGCGGATCCGGTGGAGATTGACCTGCCATTTCCTAGTTCAGGTTGCTTGGCCTTTGATGGTAACGGAGAGCAGCTAAAACGCACTTTCAGCGTCGATGATCTGCTCGGGGCCAGGTTGTTTCTATTTGGCCGGTCCGGCACGCCCACTCGATTCGGTATTGAGTTGACCCTCAGAGGCAGTGTGGCTAGGAATGCTTGTTACAGCTGGTCTTACATTGCTGCCGACAAGCCGTTAGAGGTCAGTCTTTTCAACATCCGGGAGCAGATTGTTGACCTGCTGTCTCTGCAGTCGGGAATCGACCAAGTTGTCGAGATGCGAGTGTTCGGGAATGGCCAGGATAGCCGTTATCGCATCCGCAAATATGCGATGGAAATGCAGCTCGACCATGGCCGCCAGGTACTGAGTGCTGTATGTCTGCAAGATGGTGCCAGTGCCATTCCTGATCCGGTGTTGATGCTGTTGCATGATCCTATGCGCAGCTCTATCGCACTTCGCTCACGTACCAGCGAAGGTGTACTGACAGGCGACTTCGAGTTGCCTCCAATCGTTGAGAAGGATGGTCCCTGGCTGGTGCTGCCCAGGGGCGGCTCAACGGTATCCTTTAGGCCGCTTTTCCTTGCGGGTGGCTGGCAGCCGATAGCTTCTGACGAAATGATTCAGAGCCTGCAAAAGGCAGTGCTGACCTTCGATCATGCTTCACATGTCAGTTCTTTCACGTCTGTGCTTGATGCCATGGCTATAAACCCCATGCATAGCGGCTGGCAGTTTTTGCGAGCTTTGTATGAGGGCTACGGTTATCTGCCGCTGGCGACCTTCGAGGTCTGGAAGGCTCTGGTGGGAAATACCCGTGCATTGACGATGGCGCTTTTCAAGTTTGAGATGGAGGCTATATTTCTTGGCCGGTTGGAGGCTGAGTTTCCGCTTTTCTGGGAATTTCTTCCCATTGCAGAAATTCATCTGGCGGCCAAGCGATTTGCCGCTTTCCTCAAGGTCAAGGGGGTTTCTGAAGAGGCTGTTGATGCTCTGGTGGGTCGAATGTTTTCGCGTTTGGGGGAAACCTACCCATCCTACGGCCAGAGTGTGCAGTGCTTCCTTTCAGGCAAGCCTGTTGGCCAGGAAATCAAGCTGCCTCTCGGAGTTTTCAAGGAAGTCCTGCGTGGCTGGTACCTTGAGCTGATTCGCGAGCGCTGCGATGCCCAGTGGCCGGAATTTGGAGCAAAGCGCTTGGAGCGTTGGTACAGCAGCCAGAGCGACTCGGGAATCGTTTTTACGTCGGACATGGATTATCGCAATGCAGTGCTCTACTTGCCGTTTTTTGCTGCTGCAGTCGCTTGCGGTAAAGCTCAGTTCACCGATGTGTTTGCGGACGGAGCGGAGGCGATTTTCTTCCTGCGCCAGGTCCGCGATTTCGATTCGAAATGGTTCAATTCAATCTTCCAGTACTGCTTGTTGAACAGCGTCATGGAAAAGCATAAGGCCGAGTCGGTAAATGGATAAGTATTTCTCTGGGTTAGTAGAGCAGGCGCTCTCCCGTAGCACCGAGTCCACTTTGAGCATCTTGAGCATCACTGACCCAGGCTTGCGCGAGCATCTTGGTAGTCTGATGCGTGCGGAGTGTGGCAAGGAGGGGGCATTCCTGGCTCCACCGCTGTTCGAGCAGACCTTCGGCTGGGAGGAGTGCACACTGACGATGGCGCAACTGGCGAGTGATGAGCGCTTGCTGAGCAAGGAGATCGTTGCTTCGCTCGACGGCAAGGCGAATGGACGTTATCGCTTTGGGGCAGGTTGGAGACCTTTCAACCACCAGTTGGCCAGCTGGCGCTCATTGCTTGATAAGAAGCATTCAGTAGTCGTGACCAGTGGTACCGGTTCGGGCAAAACCGAATGCTTTATGGTGCCGGTGCTGGAGGATCTTTATCGCGAGTACCGTGAAGCAGGCCGAAACCCGCTGGTCGGTGTCCGGGCACTGTTTTTGTATCCACTCAACGCCCTCATCAACTCGCAACGTGAGCGCTTGAATGCCTGGACCCAGAGTTTTGGAAATGGCATCCGTTATTGCCTTTACAATGGCAATACACCAGAGCTGCATGCCAAGGTGCGTAGCGAGCAGAGCCAAAAGCCCAACGAAATTTTGTCGCGTGAGCTGATGCGCACGCAACCGGCGCCTATTCTGGTTACCAACGGGACGATGCTCGAATACATGATGGTGCGTCAGGTAGATGAGCCCATCGTAAGAATTTCCAGGGAGCAGAAGTCGCTGCGTTGGATCGTTCTGGACGAGGCTCACACATACGTGGGCTCGCAGGCGGCTGAACTGGCATTGCAGCTGCGTAGGGTGATGACAGCATTCGGTGTTACGCCAAAGGATGTTCGCTTCGTTGCGACCTCGGCGACCATTGCTGGTGAGGACGCTGCAGGACAGTTAAAGCAGTTTCTCTCAGATCTGTCGGGGGTGCCGGTCGATCAGATTGATGTTTGGGGTGGGAACCGGGTCATTCCAACTCTTGCACCGTGTCAACAAACGCCAGTTGCTCTGGATGTACTCGAATCGATGCCGGAGCTTAACGCGAACGATCCAGAGGTTCACCCGGAGCGATACGATGCTCTGGTCCACTCTCCGCAAGCCCGCGTATTAAGAGATTTGCTGGTGAACAGCCCCAAGCCATTGAAGCTGACCGCGATGGTTAGTCATATGCATAAGGAAGGGCGATGGTCGCTATCGCAGGGTGAGATGCTGCGCTGGTTGGATGTATGTTCAGGTACACGTCCTTCGGCTGCCGAGCCTGCATTCCTGAAGTTACGGGCGCACTTCTTCCAGCGCACTACGCACGGGCTTTGGGCCTGCTTTGACAAGAGCTGCTCGGCAAAGTCAGGGACGGCTCTGCATCAGAACTGGCCCTTTGGCTATGTCTACGCCAACCAAAGACAAACCTGTAGCTGTGGCAGCCCGGTATTCGAGCTGGCGTTCTGCAATGATTGTAATGAGCCGCACCTGCTGGCGCGGGATAAGGGTGGCAAGCTGATCCAGTGGGAGAGCTCAGGGGGAGATGAGTTTTCCCTACAGGCTGAAACACCCGTTGAAGATGACTCGGCGGGTGCTCCTGCCGGTGGTGGGCCGTTGGTTAAGACACCGTTGGTGCTATGTGCCCTCGAGAATGTGGGCAGCACCTACATACCCTTAGATATCGATAAGGTCTCCGGTTCATCGGTAGCTGTTTCTGCTGAGCGGGTTCGGCTTGGGGTACGAGATTTTGATGCTGCGTGCAGCCGCAACAGCTGTGGATTTAGCGGGTTGCATGGGGGCTTTCCATTCCGCAGAGCGATGCTCGGTGGGCCATTCTATGTGGCCAATGCCGTGCCGACAGTCCTTGAGTACTGCCAGGACTATCAGGACGAAGATCAGAAGCCGGATTATGGTCCACAGTCACTCCCGGGCAGAGGGCGTAGGCTGATTACTTTTACGGACAGTCGTCAGGGCACGGCGCGTATGTCTGTTCGCATGCAGCAGGAGTCGGAACGCGGGAGGCTGCGCGGGCTTGTTGTGGAGATTTTGAGCTGGTATCAGCGGAGCCAGATTACTTCACCGTTGGATGCTGGCAGCATTGATCCATCGGCCTTGCAGCCATTGATCGTCCAGGCAAAAAAAGACGTGGAACTGTACCGCAGTCTGGGTATCAAGGAAGAGGCTAGAGCCGCGGAGGACAAAGTCGCACGGCTAACGGCAATGCTAGCGTCAGCCACTGGCTCGACAGTCAGGCCGGCGTTGAGTTATCTAGCCTGGCCGGAGCTCGCCAACGAGCTCAAGCAGAAGGCTGACTTGAAAGGCTCCATGCTGCTTTACAACAAGTACCAGAAGCCTGAGATATTCACGGACAATGACGGCCCCTTCAAACTGGCGGAGATGTTGCTATTCCGTGAGTTTATGCGCCGTCCAAAACGACAGAACAGCTTGGAAACCCAGGGGCTGGTGAAGGTCGAGTACGTTGGCCTGGATAAGGTTCAGCAGGTACCGGCGTACTGGGAGCAGAAGGGCCTAACGCTCGATGATTGGCGTGACTACCTGAAGGTGGCGCTGGACTTTCATGTTCGGGAGAACAGCTATATCCAGGCTGATGAGGGCTGGTTGAGTTGGATCGGCACCCGATTCTCTGCCAAGAGTCTCCGCAATCCTGAGTCGAAAGAGCCGGATGAGATCCGGATCAAACGCTGGCCTCAGATCCGCAACGGTAACCATTCCCAGAGACTAATCAAGCTGTTGTTGCTTGGCGCTGGCCTAAACCCGGCCAGCAAGGCCGACGTTGATCTGGTAAACGAATGGTTGCGTACTGTCTGGAAGCAGTTGACTGGGCCGGGTGCAGCGCTTAAATCTGACGAAAACCGATACGCTTTGCCCAGAGAGCACATGCGGTTCTCGTTGGTTGATCGGGCTTATATCTGCCCAGTGACCAACAAGCTGCTGGATACCACCTTCAAAGGCTTTACCCCCTACCTGCCGACTCATCTGGATTTCTCTACGCTGACCGAAGAACAGCGTAAAGGGTATCAGGCTGAGCTGGTTGAGCTGCCAGACCTCTGGGAGTTCGATCGTTCCCAGGATGACTATACGCCTGGGTTGGCGCGAATAAGAGACCTAGTGGCGAAAGATCCTCTGATCAGCGATCTACGAGAGCGGAACCTGTGGACGGATGTCAATGATCGGGCAGTGGAGGGTGGCTACTATTACCGTGCCGCTGAGCACTCTGCCCAGCAGTCCTCCGAACGCCTCGGCTCCTATGAAGAGATGTTCAAAAATGGTCAGATCAACGTTCTGAACTGCTCTACTACAATGGAGATGGGCGTCGATATCGGTGGCATTTCTGCGGTGGTCATGAACAATGTACCGCCGCATCCGGCCAACTATCTGCAGCGCGCAGGGCGGGCGGGACGAAGCAAGGAATCCCGGGCGCTTGCCTACACTCTTTGTAAAAACAACCCGCATGATCAACAGGTTTTTGCCAATCCGGGTTGGCCGTTCGAGACTAAGATCCCTGCGCCGGTTGTAGCGCTGAATTCCGAGCGACTCGTACAGCGCCACGTCAACTCGTTGCTGTTAGCTGACTTTCTCTGCAATTTTGTGGGGCCCACTCAGACTGAGAAAACAAGTCTGAATACCCAGTGGTTCTATGACGATGAGCATGGAGACTCGCAGTGCGATCGATTTATTGAGCAATTGGGGAAGGTCGTTACAGATCTGGATGATGCGCTGAAGGACTTGGTGCGGGGTACTGCTCTGGCCGGTGTGGATGCGGTCCAGCTGCGTCGCCGCGCAGTCGATGCGATCAAGCCATTGCAGAGTCGCTGGTTGAATAGTTATCGCTTTCTGCTTTCTGAGGAGAGGCAGGCGAAAACCAACAGCCCTTATCTGAAACGCCTTCAAGTAGAAAAGACTCGCCACTGCAATGAGTATCTGTTGCGGGACCTAGCGGCGCGCACTTTCCTTCCCGGCTACGGGTTCCCTACCGATGTGGTTAACTTCGATAACTTCACTATTGAGGATTACGTTCGTGAGCGTAATGCCGGCAGCGCTCTGAAGCAGGACCGTGAGGATAACGTTTCCCGTTACAAGGGGCTTCCTTCACGCAACCTCTCGATTGCCATTCGTGAGTACGCGCCTGGCGCTGAAATAGTTCTGGATGGTCGGGTGTTCAGATCTGCCGGCGTTTCACTCCACTGGCACAACCTCAATGCTGACAGCAAAGAAGCGCAGAAATTGGATATCGCGTGGCGTTGTGACGTGTGTGGCGCGGTGGACTATGAGGAGGCACTGGTGAGGGCCGACGAGCTGACTTGCAGTAATGTCGACTGCCAAGCGTTGATTAAACCTCAGAACATTCGTACGGTCCTGCAGCCCTCTGGCTTTGTCACTGATGCTTATGTATCGGCATCCAATGACATCCAGCATCAGAAATTCATCCCAGTTGAAACCGCTTGGGTCTTTGTGAATGCCAGCAAGACTCCGCTGCCAAACCCGGCGGTTGGAGCAATGACCTATGGCACTGATGGGAAGGTCTTCCATCACAGCTCTGGTGAGCACGGAACGGGCTTTGCCTTGTGCATGAGTTGCGGTCGAGCTGAGTCCATGCAGGCGGATAGTACTTTTCCGCGAGAATTGTCACCGTCCGGGGACCACTATCCACCGCGCCCGACCAAAGAGGATAAAGACCAGAACAACAAGCGACTCCCATGTCAGGGGAGTGGGAGCATTCTTCCCAATGTGAGCCTTGGTACGGTGGCTACCACTGATGTGTTTGAGCTCACCTTGCATCATCCAGTGCGTGGGGAATTTATCGCTGACTCGGTGCAGGGGGGGGCAATTGCCACGACTCTCGCTGTAGCTTTACGTAGCGCACTGGCGGAGCTGCTGGGCGTCTCTGCCTCCGAGTTGGGTTATGCCACTCGTCCAAGCAAACTGCCTAACGGGCAGTCCATTCGTATCCTTCAGCTTTTCGATGTCATCAGCGGTGGTGCTGGCTTTGCTACTAGTGCTCCATTGCATGTCGAGCGGCTGCTACGCGGAATGGTGGAGAGGCTCCAGTGCGGGCATTGCGAAACTGGCTGTAGTGAGTGCCTGCTGGACTCCCAGACGCGACATGACCACGACAAGTTGGATCGCAAGGCTGCACTTGATTGGTTGGGGGCTGACTTCATCCATTACGTAGGGCTAAGCGCCGAAAATAAACTCTCCTTGGATGATGGCCAATATGCCCCCGGCAGCATCGAGAGCGTACTCCGCCGCTTGATCAACGAGGGGGCCGAGAGGATCACCCTACTAACCTCTGGTGATATGGGGGAATGGGATCTCGTTGCTCCGCAGTTCCGTAAAGCGATTCAGACCTATGTCCTGGCTGATGAGCTAACAGTTGATCTGCTCGTGCCATCAGATATCACTGATGGGGTGTTAGTGCAGGATCTCCAGCGCTTATCGAACCTTGGCGTCAATGTCGGGAATGTGACTAACAAGCCAGGTGAGCATTTTGTTGCCCAGGCACGAATCGGTGGCGAGGTCATTACGTTGGCCTCGCGCAGCCTTGTAGCAACCGTTCCAGGCCATAGTTGGCATCAAAGTGATGAGCTTGTCGTACTCTCGAAAAGTCAGCCAGCGTTTGGCTGGGAAGCTATGGATCTTTACCGTGCCGTGGGTGATTCCTCCGGTAAGGTAGGGATCTTTGATTTATCAATTCACGACGAGCTCAATGGGTCGCTGTTGCAGTTCGGCGAGCGTTTCTGGGAGCTGCTTGGGGCTAAAGAACGGCAAGTCGCTGACGTGATTTCGACTGCAAATATCAAGAGACTGACATACTCCGATCGTTATATTCAGAATCCTGCGGTTGTGACAATCCTGGGGTCGGTACTGAAGAGCTTGAATAGTCGCATTTCTGCCGATTCGGTTGTGCAGGTGAAAACGCTGTTCAAGTCAGGACGGATGCAAGGGCGTAAGGCTTTCGATGATTGGGCCAGTCAGGAGGACTTCGAGTTCTTCTCGCGCACTTGGCTATCGGCAATGATTGGATGTCAAATTCAACTGATAGTGGAATCATCGAATCGCGAAATTCCCCATCATCGTGCTTTGGAGCTTGAGTTTGAAGACGGCAGAGCGCTGAAGGTCAGGTTTGATCAAGGGGTTGCCTATTGGCAGGTGCGCTTCGGCTCGCACAGTGATATGTGGTTTGACTTTGATCAGGCTTCGAAGGATCAGCTAATGCACATGGCGAGGGTGGTTGAGACCGCACTAGTACAGAACTCTGAGCAGAAATGGGCAACAGACGTGCTGGTTGAACTTAAAGGCTAATCTCTCCCCACGCTGAGTTCGGGGTATGGATTGTATTGTGTTAAACCCATCCCCGACACATTTCCACTGAAAAGTGTCAAATGAGCAAGTAGCGAGGCACGTTTTTCGCCGACTTGACGCGTGGGGCTGTAGCTTTGCTACTGGATCGAGGCTGCAGCCATATTGAAGACAGCCACTGTGTTGATCCTGGGCTAGGTACTACACCGCAAGATTCGTGTTGGGCTGCCGCCCTTTGAGTGAGGTACAGCGACAACGGATAAATTTGGCCATCGAGGTTTAGACTGGCGTGAGCTGGGCTCGCGGGCTGCCGTGGCCAGCACAGATTGCGCGCCATGGAGCGGAGCACGCCGATCACATCGGCCGTGCGTTCCACGGCGAGTCCCAATAGATTGCCCAGCGCCGCGACCAGGTGGGGTAGAAGCGTAATCTGCTGTTCCAACAAGGGGTGTGGTGGTCCTTGAACTTCGCGCATTTGCATAGCTTTCATCCAGAAATTGGTGAGGGATGACTCAGTTCAGCCTTCTCCGGGCATTCAAATATGCAAAGTGATATTCCGCTTTGGGTCCAGGCTGTGTGAAAACGTTTTTTAAGCAAGTTTGGCACCTAGGACTCGAGCGAAAATCGCGATCCTACGCAAATTTTCGGGCTTCTGACAAACCAAGCGCTGGCAGATTTTACGTAGCAATGCAGACTTCTAAACGGCGCATGTGTTTCCACATAGCCTGGGTCGATAGCAGCCGGTCTCACTCAGAGATTAAAATCCCATGTTTTTTGTAAACGACGAGCCAGCAGCCGCACAGTCAGCAAATAGTAATACTGCGTCGCCTCACTGCGTCGATTTAGGCGATGCTCAAAAAACCAAACCACGTGCTTTTTCTGCCAGGCCCAAGGCGTTTGTCGCTGCCAGCGCTCTGAGATTTCAGCTTGGATGATTCTCGCCTGCCGCAAATGGCGTTGCCGCGTGACGTGTGATCCGGTCAGCACTCCAGCTAAGAACATTTCCATATCGAATGGCTTACTCATGTGCGTCCTCCAATATAGGTGGCGACCACGTCGATCCGACCGTGCCCCAGCTCGTAGCTGATTTGCCTTCGAGCCTCGCGATCAAGGTTCCTATCTACCTGGCAACATTTGCCACCATTGATTGGCGCGGGGCATTGGGTGATCTGCTCGTAGCGCTCACATGCGTACGCCGCTCGTAGCTCATGGAAGCCTTTGAGGTTGTGTGCATGCAGGATATCCCGGGCAGGGCGAATGATTTGTTGTAGGAGATTGAGGTAGCTTTCGTCTGGAGCAATCAGATTGCGGCTACCCGCAGGCGACACCTTCCGTGCAAACCCAAGGGCACCTCGAACATGGTCGTCCACCGCAATCCAACGCGGCGCTGAGGCGCCAGCTCGGCCGCCTTTGGTGCCATCCTGGATGTTGATCCTGCTTAGGTCATTAGCCTCACGGCTCAGTCGTGGCAAGTCGGCTAGGATGGCCTCACGCAAGCGCATGCCGGTGGCTCGCGCCAGTAGAACGATTGCAGCGGCCCTTAGCTGATGATCGCGGCAAAGCACATCGACAATCTGCTTAACCTGTTCTCGGTCTTGGCCCTGCGGCACCGACTTTCGAACTCCGCTGCGCTGCATACCCAGCGCCTTGCTCGGACTTGGCAGTTTCACATGGTGATCTCCGCGAAGCGCTGCCATGGTCCTGTTAACGCTGGATAGGCGGTTTTGCGCGGTGCTGACGGCGAGATCACCTTGCCTAACACTGTCGCGCAGATACGCCGCGTAGTCGGCCAATACCTTTCGATCAATCTGCCGTGCATCATTGATACCGGGCCCCTGTTCGGAGCGGCACCACTTAACGAATGACTGCCACCGATCACAGTGTGCCTTCACCGTGCCGTAGTGGCTGCCGCCGAACATGTCTTTTAGCGCTTGCGGCCCCGCGTAGCTCAACTGTCGGCCGTAGCCGAAATTGCGGCCATCGCGTCGACCAACCAATGCCATATTGGTCACCTCATCTTCTGCTTTCTCCGGTCCTCGCCCCACGTCATCCCGCCAAGAATGTTGAGTGTTATCAGGGATCAAGGCCCCTGCGACCTGTGGGGAATGTCCACTACGCGGGACTAGCGGCTCCTTACAACCGGGAGCAAGGGCATCTCATGATCTGGCCTCCTGAGCACCGTTACCGGTGGGCGGGTGGAGGCAGCGCTGGCTGACGAGACCTGCGCCTGAAGATCCTGAGCCATGTGCAAGCAGCAATGCGATGACCGGGGCATACCTGACTGTCAGTCAGGTGCAGTCCATTCCTTGGTCTGCGGCACCATCATCTACAGCGCTGTTGCTGGTGACATCGGCGTTTGTCACGCCGATTGTCACGAGGGGGAATGCCGCAAAGCCTTGTGCGATCAGGGCTGCAGCAGTGGTAGAAGTGCCCGTCTCTTTCCAGAAGAAAGAGACGGGCACAGATTGGCGCAAAATTTCGGCCAAGCGGATAGGTTGCTGCAGGGCAGCGAGGTACGGAGCATCTGGCGCACGAGCGCTATATGTGTAAGAGCATTCATCACATGGGTAGTGACCGGGCGAGCTGCCGAATGCGAATCGCCCTTGGGAAGAACCACCGCGAGAGCGGCGTGGCCTTGAAGGTTCGGGCCACCTGGGGTGCTGTCATCGACAGCGCTTGCACGGCCAGTTCTACGCCTGTAGATAAACCCGGTCAAGGGCCGAAATTTAGCGCTCTTGGGGACGTGAAAAGCGGTTATCCATCGGTGGAATTCCGTGGTAAATCCCGGACAACGTCGTGGCTTTTAGCTCTTCAAAGTGAGGTCCATCCAAACAGGGCGGCTTTGCAGCCCTGTTTGGATGGACCCGCGCTGACAAGCGGATAAACGAGGCTGCTTTCCCTGAATCTTGAGCGCTCAGTTGCTGTCGCCGCAGTTATTGCGCCTGTAAAGCGCTAGCGGATCGGCACCACGTTCTTGTCTCTGACTTGCCCGTATGCTGAGGCGAGCAGGCTACCGGTGGCGGCTTTCTGGATGAACTCACTCCACCAGGCCATCATCGGGCGCCGGCGCTCGATGTAGTCGGCTCGGTTGTAGGCACTGCGCACCTCATCCTTGTCGACATGCGCCAGTGCGACCTCAATGAGCTCCGGGTCCCACCCATGCTCATTCAAGATGGTGCTGGCCATTGAGCGCATGCCGTGACTAACCAACCGATCCTGGAACCCCATGCGTTTCAATGCCATGTTGGCCGTTTGGCTATTGGCATGAGTACGTGGGTTTCTGTCGGCCGGGAACACATATTCGCGATGGCCGCTGTGAGTCTTCAGTGACTCCAACAACGCGACAGCGTGATCACTCAACGGAATGCTGTGTGGGCGGCGCTTCTTCATACGCTCCGCAGGGATAGTCCAGACACGCCTTTCAAAATCAATGTCTGCCCAGCGAGTAGTCGCCGCCTCGGCGGGGCGAGTCATCGTGTGCAACTGCCATTCGATCAGGCAGCGAGTGATGCGTTTGATGCTGGCGTTCGCGATCTCCAGCATGAGCTCGGGGAGCTCTTCGGGCGGAAGCGCAGCCATGTTCTCTTTCTTGGGCTTCTTGAATACAGCCCTGATACCGGTGAGCGGGTTGGCGAAGATCAGGCCGGAGTTTACGCCGTAGGTCATGATCTCGTTTAGCCGCTGGCTTAGACGCTTGACCGTCTCCAGGCTGCCTTTCGCTTCGATTGGACGAAGCAATCCGATCACCATCGGTGCGGTGATTTTCGCGAGTGGGGTCGTCTTCAAATCGGGGAACACGTGCAGCGTGAGCGACCGCCAAATGTCCTCGGCGTAGGCCGGGGTAACTGAGTCCTTTTTGAGCTCGAACCAGGCGGTGGCCACGTTCTCGAAGGTGTGTTCCGTTTCTGCGCGCTTGGCTTCA
Source organism: Pseudomonas sp. GZD-209 (assembly GCF_049310485.1). Taxonomy (NCBI): domain Bacteria; kingdom Pseudomonadati; phylum Pseudomonadota; class Gammaproteobacteria; order Pseudomonadales; family Pseudomonadaceae; genus Pseudomonas; species Pseudomonas sp. GZD-209. Next base: position 3,655 of record NZ_JBMOWQ010000133.1, on the reverse strand, counting down.
TTCAACGTATTGCGCTGCACCTTCGGATCGATGCCTTGGGCGAGCAGCTCGCGCGCTTCGACTGCCTTTTTTCGTGCGTTCGCCAGTGACAGTTCGGGATAGGTCCCGAAGCCGATGTTGATGCGCTTTTTGGTCACCGGTTCGCGGTAGTTGAAATTCCACAGCAACGAGCCGTTGCTGCGTACGCGGAGCTGCAAACCGTCGCCGTCAGTGAGGACGTAATCCTTGGACCCGGGTTTGACTCCCTTGAGCTGTCGATCGGAGAGGCGGAGGTTTTGAGCAGGCATGAGATTGTCCTCAGGCACTGATTCGGTATTCCAAAGATTAGCACCGGACGGACTGGAATACCGTCTGGAATACCCGAACGGCTGGAACTCAAAAACTCTCAAAAGACCGCAAAAGCGCTGTAAGCCGCGTATTTACTGGGTCGAAGGCACAAAAAAAGACGTCCGTGGACGTCTTTTTTTGATCATTTGGTGGAGCCGGGGGGATTTGAACCCCCGTCCGCCAGTACTCCGCTGTCGGTACTACATGCTTAGCCGTGTCTACTGATTTAATCCGCAGCCGCCCGACGGGCAGGGTGCTTTGGATGAGTTGGGTAAGTTTTAGTCGCTTCGCCCCCAACGTGCTGCACGACGATCCTGTTCTGTATGACAATCATTTCGGGTTTACAGGCATCCCCTGATGATTGCTGGAGCCGAAGCTACCAGGAGAGCGGGCTCAGCTGCTTACGCAGCGAGAGCGTAGCCCTCGTAGTTTTCGTCATTGGCAACTATAGAAAGTTGCAACAGTGGATTTACGAGTTCTGTTACCAACTCGGCATGCACCTAGAGTTTCGCTACCGGCGTCGAATCCTAATCGGCCCCACACTCAGCTCTAGCTGACCGTACCTTTCGGCACGTAGGACGGAGTATACGCCCTTGAGCGGGCGGCGTCGACTGTCGCCGCCCTTCGCAGGGCTCAGGCACCGCTGCCGCTGGCACCACCGCCGCCTTTTTCGGTTTTTTCCAGGCGTTCTAGCACCTTGCTGGTGATGGCGATGCATTCCTTGGTATCGCCCGAGGCCTGGGCGGCCTTGGCTTTGTCGACGTGTTCGGTGACGGCTTTGTCCATGCCTTCGGAGGTGGCGCCGGCGGTGGCCATGGCGTCGTCGATCTTCTGCAGGTTGAGGGCGCACAGGTCATCGGCGGCGAATACGGGCGAGGCCAGCAGGGTGGCGGCCGCGAACAGGGCGGATAGCGCAGTACCTTTCATGGGTGTCTCCTCGTGAGGCCTCGGGAAGGTGGGCCTGTTGGGTGGACTGTGCATGAATGGGCAGGGTTCAATCGGTGTGATGGTTGCCCATCGCGGGGCAAGCCCGCTCCCACGTTCAGATATGGGGCGGGCTTGGTGGGCGTGGTTAGCTGCTGTGGCCCATGCCGATTTCCATGTCGTCGATCAGGGCCTTGGCCATGGCGCTGAGGATGCGGGCGGTGCCGCCGGCGATCAGGTCGCCTTCCATTTCGGCTTCGCAGGTGAGGTGGCGGATGCAACCGAGCAACACCGACAGTTCGCTGAAGGCATGCTGGAAGGGGATGCCGGACTGGATGCGGTAGAGCTCCAGGCAGGTGGTGGTGCCTGAGGTGCTCCAGTGGCTGGAGGGCTCGGTCATGGCTGCGCTCCTGTTTCGTGGCGGATCAGGGGATAGAGCAGCTGGTTGAGGTAGATGCAGGTGTTCAGCAGGGTTTGGCGCTGTTCTTCGCTGTTGGTGTCGAAGTACATGTCGAGGACTTCGCGCAGGCAGCCCATCAGGGAGGTGGCTTCGGCGCGGGCGGCTTCGGGGGTGAGGTCGGGGGAGATGGACAGGTAAGGGAAGAAACGGGGTGGGTCGGGGACGATCTTTTTCATTGTCAACACTTCCGCGTAGTTCATGGAAGCTGCCGTCCATGCCTTTCTCACGGGACGAGGGGTGGCAGCCGTACACGGGGTGAGAAACCGACGCGGAAGTGAACCTCGGCCAGACCGAAGTCTGCCCGGGCACGGCTGCCATAACAGAGTTGCCGTAGACTTTTCGCGTCGGGTTCTCACACCCGGTCACCAAATGTGGCGACTGGGTGAAGTTAGCCCTGAGGGATTTCCCCGACAACGCAGCAACTTCCGGCAGGTGCGTAGGATAGTTCCCAAGCCTTTTGGGCTGAAGCATTTGGTTGCAGGTTCGGAAATGTCTTACGGGTTTAGGGGTATGCCTTGGGAGGGCCTGGCTGGCTACCGCGTGAGGGCGGCCAGGTGCCAGGCGGGGACTGTCAGTTTTTTTGTGTTCGGGCCGGTAATGGCCTGCCGCTAGGCAGGCCATGATTTTCACCAGGTCGGCCTGATGAACCGATCTCCGTACAGAATCGCAAACTGATTCATTGCACTTTTCCAATCATGCGCCGCCGAGCCCCAATTCGCCGTGATGTTTCGCAGCCCCAGCCAGATCAGTTTGGTGGCTGCGTCATTGGTGGCTGCGTCATCGTTCGGAAAATGGCCCCGGGTCTTGATGATCTTGCGTAGCTGAGCATTGATGCTCTCAATGGCGTTGGTGGTGTAAATCACCTTCCTGATGGCCGGTGGGAAGACGAAAAATGGAATCACTCGATCCCAGGCGCGCCTCCAGGCAGCCACCACCGTCGGATATTTCTCGCCCCACGGCCCGCTCTCAAACTCATCGAGTGCTTGCTCAGCCGCTTCGGCATTGATGGCTTGGTAAATCGGTTTCAGCGCTTTGGCCAGCTCTCGACGCTTGTCCCACGCCGCATAGTCCAGGCTGTTGCGGATCAGGTGCACGATGCATGTCTGCAACGTCGTCTCTGGAAATACTGCGCTGAGGGCTTCTGGCATGCCTTTGAGGCCGTCGGTCACGGCAATCAGCACGTCCTCGACGCCACGCTTCTTGAGATCGTTAAAGACCTTCATCCAGAACTTTGCACCCTCGGTGTTCTCGATCCAGATGCCCAGGATATCGCGCGTCCCGTCGGGAAGAACGCCCAGCGCCAGGTAAATGGCCTTATTGCGCACCAGGCCTTCTTCGCGGATCTTCACCCGCAGCGCATCGAAGAAAATGACCGGGTACATCGGCTCCAGTGGCCGCTGCTGCCACGCGCCAATCTCTTCCATGACCTCGTCTGTCACAGAGCTGATGAAATCGGGTGAAACGTCGGTTCCATACTGCTCGGACAGGAAGGCCCGTATCTCTCTGACCGTCATTCCACGGGCGTACATGGCGATGATTTTGTCATCGAATCCGGTGTAACGGCGCTCATGCTTGGGGATCAGAATGGGCGAGAAGCTGCCGTCACGGTCCCGAGGGATATCCAGCCGTAGCGGGCCATCGCCTGTCAGCACAGTCTTGCCACTCGTGCCATTGCGCTGGTTGGTCTCATCCTCTGGGCGCTGCGCGCCCGGAGGATAGCCCAGGTGATGACCAAGTTCGGCGTTCAGGGCTCGCTCGATCAGTGCTTTCTTGAAGGCGGCAGAGGCCTCCTCAATGGCCTCGGCGGTCATCAGCGGGGTCGCGGAAAACTGTTCAAGCAGCTCTTTCGGGACCTTCGGTAACTCTCGAAGCGGTTTCTTTTTGGTTGGCATACATGCACCTCTTACTCATGGTATGCCCGAACACAAAATTTCTGACACCCTC
>NZ_JBMOWQ010000132.1:0-20515 GCF_049310485.1 Pseudomonas sp. GZD-209 | reverse complement strand
GCGGGAGGCGAATCATACAGCGTTACAACCTGCTGTCAACCACCTTTTTCACCGCTGCCGATCCTGAGACCGAAACGCTTCCGGAACTTTCGATTCGCTTAACTCGTTGAATTTCAAGGAGTTTTGCGTTCCGTTGTCGCTGGAAGTGGGGCGCATTATAAGGGGATCTGAAACCCCGTCAACCTTTAATTTCAAGAAACATAAATATGGGAGATCGATGGGATGAAGACGGCAAGATATCCAGCCCAGGCTCAGGCTGCCCTCTTACGCCCTCCCGCAAACCTGGGCACTCGCTTCGCCACCGCCGGAACTCGCAGCACCATCAGCAATGCCCCTACCCCTGCGTAGATGGCCCATTCCTTCAAATCTGAACGCACGATCCACAAGAAATGCAGCAATCCCAACCCAAGAATCACATACACCAGCTTGTGCAGCTTCTTCCAACGCGCCCCTAGCCGTCGCTGACTGTAGCGATTGGAGGTGACCGCCAACGCCAGCAACCCAAGGAAACCCAACGCGCCGACAATGATGTACGGCCGCTTGCGCAGCTCAACTCCCAGCTGCCCCCAATCCAGGCCCAGGATGAACACCATATAAGAAGTCATGTGCAGCACTATATAAGCGAAGCACCACAACCCCAGCTGCCGGCGCACCACGACCCAGCCCGACCACCCTGTCAATTTCTGCAGCGGCGTCATGCTCAGGGTAATCAATAGAAAGACCAACGCCCCCAGCCCAAGTCGATCCACCAGGATCTTGCCCGGATCTGGATCGAGCTGCCCCGTTGCCGCCTGATACAGCCACCAGGCAGGAAACAGGCAGCCGAGCACAAAGATCGCCAATCGCAACCAGGGATAACGCATCAATAGTTCTTCCGCAGATCGAGCCCGGCGTACAACGACGCTACCTCATCAGCATAACCATTGAACATCTGCGTCTCCCGCACGTTGGGGCTGAACAGCCCGCTGGGCAAGCGCCGCTCGCGGGCCTGGGTCCAGCGCGGGTGATCGACCGTCGGGTTTACGTTGGCATAGAAACCATATTCATCCGGCGCCAGCCCTTGCCAGGTGGTATGCGGCTGCTCCGCCACCAGGCTGATGCGCACGATCGACTTGATGCTCTTGAAGCCATACTTCCACGGCACCACCAGGCGCAGTGGCGCGCCATTCTGGTTAGCCAACTCCCGGCCATACATGCCCACAGCCAGGATCGCCAACGGGTTCATCGCCTCGTCCAGGCGCAGCCCTTCTACATAAGGCCAGTCGATCAGGGCAAAACCGGAGCGCTGCCCGGGCATGCTCTTTGGGTCCTGCAGCGTTTCGAAACGGATATAGCGCGCCTTCGAAGTTGGCTCGACCTGCTTGAGCACTTGCGCCAGAGGAAAGCCCAACCACGGGATGACCATAGACCAGGCCTCTACGCAGCGCAGCCGATAAATGCGCTCCTCGAGCTGATAGGGCTTGATGAAGTCCTCCAGCGCATAGCGCCCGGGCTTTGCCACCTCGCCATCGACCACCAGGCTCCAAGGCTCGGTCTTCAGGCTGCCCGCATTGGCTGCAGGGTCGCCCTTGTCGGGCCCGAACTCGTAGAAGTTGTTGTAGTGAGTGGCGTCCTTGAACGGTGTGATGGCCTCATCCTTAACGGTGACCGCCTGCCAGCGCGTGGCACCCAGCTTTTCGGTGAACCACGCAGGCGCCGCTCCGGCTGCGGCATCGGCATAACGCGATGGCTCTGCGGCCGCACCCAAACGTGGCAAAGCGCCCAGGGCCATGCCTGCCAAGGTGCCACCCAGCATGCTGCGACGGGAAAGGTAGAGGTGTTCAGGGGTGATCTGTGCCGACGTGCAGTCGGATGATCGGGGAAGTTTGATGAGCATGACGGCTCCACAGTACGGGCAACTGATGTACCCGTAAGACTATGGAGCCGGCAGGTTATTCCACGATTAAATCTTCATGAGGTTTTACGACGACCGCGCAGCAGGTACTGCAGCGGGCCGGAAACCGCATAAGCGAGGAAGATCAGCAGCAGGATGCGGGGCGGATCGCTGAACACTACGGCGAACACCAGCACCACAGCCAGGATCGCAACAAAGGGTACACGCCCCTTGAGATCCAGCTCCTTGAAGCTGTTGTACTTGATGTTGCTGACCATCAGCATGCCGGCAGCAGCTACCAGCAATGCCACCAGGAACGACAGCTTGGAACCCTGGATACCGAAATCGCTGAACGCCCACACAGTGCCAGCCACAACGCCAGCCGCGGCTGGGCTGGCCAGGCCGATGAAGTAGCGTTTGTCGGCGGTACCGACCTGGGTGTTGAAACGCGCCAGGCGCAGTGCAGCACCGGCCACATAGATGAAGGCGACCATCCAGCCGACCTTGCCCATGTCGCCCAATGCCCAGCCGAAGGCCAGCAAGGCCGGCGCCACACCAAAGGCGACCATGTCCGACAGCGAGTCGTACTCGGCGCCGAAGGCGCTCTGGGTGTTGGTCATGCGCGCTACACGGCCATCGAGGCCGTCGAGAACCATGGCGACGAAGATCGCGATGGCGGCGAAGGCGAAATACTTGCTCGCTTCGCGCGGATCACCAGCGCTCAGGGCGCTCTGCGCGCTCATCGAACTGATGATGGAATAAAAGCCGGCAAACAGGTTGGCAGTGGTGAACAGGTTGGGCAGCAGGTAGATGCCGCGGTGACGGACCTTGCGGCCTTCGGCGTCATGCCCTTCTTCGACATGCTCATCGATCGGTAGCAGGCTTTCGGCGTCGGAGGGCTTGTTCGGCTCTTCGGGACGTTCGCTCATGAAAAGTACCTTGCAACGGGGGTGGAATATGTTCGACACGGGCTCGCGAAATGGGTTCTGACGGCGAGCCACTGGTCGCTTTATACCAGAAGCCGGCCGTGCAAACGAAAAAACGCGGCCGAAGCCGCGTTTTTCATTTAGCCAAGCAAGACTTAGTTCTTGCTCTTGTCGACGATCTTGTTGGCCGAGATCCACGGCATCATCGAACGCAGTTGCTCGCCGATGATTTCGATACCGTGGGCGGCGTTGTTACGGCGCTTGGCGGTCATCGATGGGTAGTTGGTGGCACCTTCGCTGATGAACATCTTCGCGTATTCGCCGTCCTGGATGCGCTTCAGAGCGTTGCGCATGGCCTTGCGGGATTCTTCGTTGATGACTTCAGGGCCGGTGACGTACTCACCGTACTCGGCGTTGTTGGAGATCGAGTAGTTCATGTTGGCGATACCGCCTTCGTACATGAGGTCAACGATCAGCTTCAGCTCGTGCAAGCACTCGAAGTAGGCCATTTCTGGCGCGTAGCCAGCTTCAACCAGGGTTTCGAAACCAGCTTTGACCAGTTCGACGGTACCGCCGCACAGAACAGCCTGCTCACCGAACAGGTCGGTTTCGGTCTCGTCCTTGAAGGTGGTTTCGATGATGCCGGTACGGCCGCCGCCCACGCCCGAAGCGTAGGACAGCGCGACGTTCTTGGCGTTGCCCGAAGCGTCCTGGTAGATAGCGATCAGGTCAGGGATGCCGCCGCCTTTGACGAACTCGGAGCGAACGGTGTGGCCCGGGGCTTTCGGCGCGATCATGATCACGTCGAGGTCGGCACGCGGAACAACCTGGTTGTAGTGGATCGAGAAGCCGTGGGAGAAGGCCAGGGTAGCGCCCTTCTTGATGTTCGGCTCGATTTCGTTCTTGTACAGAGCGCCCTGGAACTCGTCCGGGGTCAGGATCATGACCAGGTCAGCCGCAGCGACAGCGGTAGCAACGTCAGCAACTTTCAGGCCGTGGGCTTCAGCCTTGGCAACGGTAGCCGAACCTTTACGCAGACCGACGGTAACGTCTACACCGGAGTCCTTCAGGTTGCACGCCTGAGCGTGGCCCTGGGAGCCGTAACCGATGATGGCGACTTTTTTGCCCTGGATGATGGAAAGGTCGCAGTCTTTATCGTAGAAAACTTTCATGAAATACCCCTGGTTATATCTCGGCCCCTGCGGAGCCATCGCTAATTTTTGAAGTTAGATGCTGAGCACTTTGTCGCCACGGGCAATGCCGGTGACGCCACTGCGCACGGTTTCGAGAATCGATGCGGTGCCGATGGCCTGGATGAAGCTGTCCAGTTTGTCGCTGGTACCGCTCAGCTGCACGGTGTACACGCTGGCGGTCACATCGACGATCTGGCCGCGGAAGATATCCGTGGTGCGCTTGATCTCGGCGCGCTGGGCACCGGTGGCCTTGACCTTGACCAGCATCAGTTCGCGCTCGATGTGAGCGCTTTCCGACAGGTCGACCAACTTGACCACTTCGACCAGCTTGTTCAGGTTCTTGGTGATCTGTTCGATCACTTCATCATGGCCGACGGTGGTCAACGTCAGACGCGACAGGGTCGGGTCTTCGGTCGGTGCCACGGTCAGGCTTTCGATGTTGTAGTTGCGCTGGGAGAACAGGCCGACCACGCGAGACAAGGCACCGGGTTCGTTTTCCAGCAGCAGGGAAATGATGTGCCGCATATCAGGTACGCTCCGTCTTGCTCAGCCACATGTCACGCATCGAGCCATCCTTGATCTGCATCGGATAGACGTGCTCGGTACGGTCGATCGCGATGTCGATGAAGACCAGGCGGTCCTTCATGGCAAACGCTTCTTCCAGCTTCGGCTTGAGGTCCTTCAGGCTGGTGATGCGGATACCCACATGACCATAGGCCTCGGCCAACTTGACGAAGTCAGGCAGCGACTCGACATAGGAATGCGAGTGGCGACCGTTGTAAGCCATGTCCTGCCACTGGCGGACCATGCCCAACACACCGTTGTTCATGTTGACGATCTTCACCGGCAAGCCGTACTGCATGCAGGTGGACAGCTCCTGGATGTTCATCTGGATGCTGCCTTCGCCAGTGACGCAGGCCACGTCATGATCCGGGAAGTTGAGCTTGATGCCCATGGCCGCCGGGAAACCGAAGCCCATGGTGCCCAGGCCACCGGAGTTGATCCAGCGGTTGGGTTTGTTGAAGCGGTAGTACTGCGCCGCGAACATCTGGTGCTGGCCCACGTCGGAGGTGACGAAGGCATCGCCCTTGGTCACTTCGCACAGCGTCTCGATGACCTGCTGCGGCTTGATGACGTTGCCGTCGCCCTTGTCGTAAGGGAACAGGCCACCGTCGCCACGCCACTCGTCGATCTGCTTCCACCAGGCATCCAGCGCCGCCTTGTCAGGCTGCTCGCCGATTTCCTTGAGGATGCCGAGCATTTCGTTGAGCACGCTTTCGACCGGGCCGACGATCGGCACGTCGGCCTTGATCATCTTCGAGATCGACGCCGGGTCGATGTCGATATGGATGATCTTGGCGTTCGGGCAGAACTTGGCCGGGCCGTTGACCACGCGGTCGTCGAAACGCACGCCGACAGCGAAGATCACATCGGCATTGTGCATCGCCAGGTTGGCGGTGTAGCTGCCGTGCATGCCGAGCATACCGAGGAACTGGCGATCGGTACCCGGGAAACCACCGAGGCCCATGAGGGTGTTGGTGACCGGCAGGTTCAGCGACTTGGCGATTTCGGTGAGGGCTTCGGAGCCACCACCGAGGATGACGCCACCGCCGGAGTAGACGATCGGGCGCTTGGCCGCCAGGAGCATTTCGGCTGCCTTGCGGATCTGGCCGGAGTGACCACGTACAGCCGGGCTATACGAACGCAGCTTGACCTTTTTCGGGTAGATGTACTCGAACTTCTCAGCCGGGTTGGTCATATCTTTTGGAATGTCGACCACGACCGGGCCGGGACGGCCGGATTGCGCAAGATAGAAAGCTTTTTTCAGAACTTCCGGGATTTCCGAAGCATGCTTGACCATGAAGCTGTGCTTCACGATAGGCCGGGAAATACCGATCATGTCGGTTTCCTGGAAGGCATCGGTGCCGACCATGGTGCTGGGCACCTGGCCAGACAGGATGACCATCGGAATGGAATCCATGTATGCGGTGGCAATGCCGGTGATGGCATTGGTCGCACCTGGGCCGGAAGTCACCAGTACCACGCCGGCCTTGCCGGTGGCACGGGCGTAACCGTCCGCCATATGGGTGGCAGCCTGTTCGTGACGGACCAGGATGTGCTGGACTTCCGGTTCCTTGAACAGAGCATCGTAAACATGAAGGAGAGCACCGCCAGGGTACCCGTAGATGTGCTTAACGCCCTCGTCACGCAAGAAGCGGACGACCATCTCAGCGCCAGATAAAAGCTCCACGTTGTTCACCTCTAAAACGCCAGAATACCGTCCTCACTGGACGGGTCTTATTAGGTTTACTGCCAAGCAGAGCATGAGCGAACGTCAGCACTGACTGAGCAAGTATTGGGAATGCCCTGGTGTGTTGCGGGCTTTCCCACCCAGCGCGAGGTAACGCGTTGCGGGGTGTTACAAGTCGGCGCGGGTGTGCGCCTCATGATCTGCTTAGCGGGTCTGCTTCTGGCAGTCCCTCTACAGCGGAATCTGGATTCTTGTGATTTGGCGCCAACAAGTCAAGAAAAATTATTGCCAATTTTTCCGCAAGATGAATCGCCAGCACCACTAAAAAGGCGCTCAGCAGCAGAACAATAAAGATTTCCATAAAAAAGGGCCACAATCTGCGGCCCTTAAAGGAAAAAGAGAAGAAATCAGGCGGAAGGCGCGATCAATTGATCGAATTCTGCCAACAGGCGCCGTAGCGCGCGGCTTTGTTCCGGACGATCGACAAACACCGTCTCGGCCATCACCAGGATGCCCGAGGCGTTCGGCAACGCCAGCCCATGCTCCAGGATCAGCTTCATGCGTGGCAGGAAGATCCACTGCAGCCACTGCTCGAAGCTCATGCTGTCGACCGCGAACGGCACTGTGCTGGCCAGCATCTCGTCGCTGGGCGTATCAGCGCTCCACCAGCCCTGGACCTTGAGCTCTTGCTCGATCAGCAGCAGATGGTCGGCGATATCGAGAATGCGCTGTTCCATCACAGGTTGACCCGCGCCTTCTGCCGCGCCAGCGCGGCACCGGCGCTGTCGCCTTGCTTCTCGCGGGCCTGGGCGATGGTGTTCCACAACTGAGCCTGAAGGTCTGGACGGCCGTTGGCGTAGGTCAGCGCACGACGGGCCAGTTGCTCGGATTGCGCCGCGTCACCTTGCGACAGGCGCACCTGGGCCAGACGGAACAGCACCTGCGGCTCGCGCGGGGCAATGCGCTGGGCACGCTCCAGGCTCGAAGCGGCGCCATTGAAGTCACCACTGCCCTGCTGCTGCTGGGCGGTGGTCAGCAGCGCCAGCACCGGACCATCGAGTTGCTCGTCGGCGGACAGGCCGCCGGTGCTGGCGCGCGGGATGCCGGTCGGCGCCTGGGTGACGGCCGGAGGGTTGCTCATCGAGGCGATGTCAAACGGCTCATCGGCCACCGGGTTGGGGTTGCTGGTGATGGGGCCAGTGCTGATCGGGCCCGGGGTGATCGGGCCGCTGCTGACCGGGCCGGGAGTGATCGGCCCAGTGCTGATCGGCGCGCCGCCGGTGCCTTGCGGGATCATCACGGTCACGCCGCCTTCTTCGGGCAACGTCTGCGCCTGGCTGCTGCCGCCACTGGTCGGGTAGGCCGAAGTGCGCTTGGCCTGGACCCGCTCACTGTTGGAGACCCGGGTGCTCGAATCCACCACCGGAATGTTGCCACGCTGGACACTGGAGCAGCCTTGCAGCACAGCTACCGCGGTCAAGACAGGAATCCACCACTTCTTCACTTCACACCCTCTTCAAAAGCTCGTGCTCAATTCATCCACCCCTTGACCCAGTCCATGACCGAGTCAGCCGGGTTCTGTTCGCCACCACAGGTGGCGCCAGCGGGCGGTTCGCTGCCGCGAATATACGGCATCTGCACAGCTCCCGGACAGCTACCGTCGGAACCCTGGCCGCTGTAAGGGTCGATCCAGGCCTGCACCACGTTGTCTGGTAGCGGCATGTCCAGCGGCAACGGGTCGGCCTTCTTCATGAAGCTGGTCCACACCTGCAGCGCACCGGTGGCGCCGGTGAACGGCGTCTTGCCGTTGTCGTCGCGGCCCAGCCAGACCACTGCCAGCAGGTCCTGGCTGAAGCCGGAGAACCAGCTGTCGCGCGAGTCGTTACTGGTGCCGGTCTTGCCCGCCAGCGTCAGTGAGCTGGGCAGCACGCTATACACCGAACGCCCGGTACCTTCACGCATTACCCGCTGCATGGCGTTCTGCACCAGATAGATGGCACCGGGGTCGAAGGTTTGCTGGATCTGGAACGGGTAGCGCTTGAGCGGCTCGCCTTCGGCGGTGAGCACGCTGCGAATGCCGCGCATCGGTGTATTGAAGCCACCGTTGGCGATGGTCTGGTACATGGTCGCAACCTGCATCGGCGACATGCCGCCAGCGCCCAGCAGCATCGACGGGAACGCCGGCCAGTCGACCTGCACACCCAAGCGGCCGATGGTCTTGATCACGTTCGGCACGCCCACTTCCAGGCCGAGCTTGGCGGTCGACAGGTTGTAGGAATTGGCCAGGCCCTGGTACAGGTAGATGGTGCCATGGGGACGGCGATCGTAGTTCTGCGGGCGCCACACCTGGCCGTCGGCGCCTTTGACCGAGAACGGCTCGTCCTGCACCCGGGTGGTCAGGCTGTACTTGCTCGGTTGCTCAAGCGCGGTGAGGTAGACCGCCGGCTTGACCAGCGAGCCGATCGGCCGCACCGCGTCGATGGCACGGTTGAAGCCGGCAAAGCCCGACTGACGGCTACCGATCAGCGCCTGCACCTCGCCGGTTTCCGGGTTGGTGACGACCATCGCCGACTCCACGTCGTCGGCGCCCTTGCGCCCGGCCAAGCGCTTGAACGTCTCGCTCATGGCCGTTTCGGCCTTCATCTGCAGGATCGGGTCGAAACTGGTGAAGATGCGCAGGCCTTCTTCGGTCAAGTCTTCGTCGCGGTAGTCCTGGCGCAGCTGGCGCTTGACCAGGTCGAGGAACGCCGGGAACGAGCTGTCGGCCAGGCTGCCGCGCTTGGTCACGCCCAGCGGCATCTTCTTCGCAGCATCGATCACTTCCTGGCTGGCCACGCCTTGCTCGGCCAGCAGGTCGAGCACCAGGTTGCGGCGCTGCAGGGCGCGCTCGGGGTAACGACGCGGGTTGTAGTAGGACGGCCCCTTGACCATGCCCACCAGCAAGGCAATCTGGTGCAGCTTGAGTTCCTGCAGCGGCTGGCTGAAGAAGAACTGGCTGGCCAGGCCGAAGCCATGCACCGCGCGCTGGCCGTCCTGCCCGACGAAGACTTCGTTCAGGTACGCCTCGAGGATCTCGCGCTTGTCGTAGTGCATCTCCAGCAGCACGGCCATCATGGCCTCGGTCAGCTTGCGGCTGAGGCTGCGCTCGTTGGTGAGGAAGAAGTTCTTCACCAACTGCTGGGTCAGGGTACTGCCGCCCTGACGCATGGCGCCCGAGGAGGTGTTCACCCAGATGGCCCGGGCGATGGACTTGGGCGATACGCCGAAGTGGCTGTAGAAATCGCGGTCTTCCGTGGCGATCAGGGTCTCCAGCAGGTACGGCGGTACCTGGTCGATCTTGATCAGGATGCGGTCTTCAAGATTCTTCGGGTAGATACCGCCGATCATCAGCGGCTCCAGGCGCACCACGTCAAGCTTGCCGCCGTTGGCACCGCTGAGCCCGGCAACGTAGTCACCGGAGAAACGCACACTGACGAACTGCGCCGGCTCCATGCCTTCATAGAACTGGAAGCCGCGGGTATTGAGGTCGACGTTGTTACCATTGACCGACGCCGCGCCCGGGCCATTGGCCGCACTCTCGCGACGGTAGCCGAGGGCATCGAGCTCGGTGAGGAAGTCGTTCCTGCTCAGCTTCTGGCCGACGAACAGCTCCAGCGGCCGGGCGTATACCTTGGCCGGGATGGTCCAGCGCTTGCCGGAAAACTTCTCCTGCACAGTCGCATCGAGGTAGACCGCAAAGCCTGCGATCAGGACGAGGCCGACCAGGCTGAGCTTGAGTGCCCAGCCCAACCAGGCGCGCGCACGGCTGGTCGGTGGTTTTTTAGGGGGGCGGGAATTTCGGGTACGTGTCATGGCGGCGGAGTATACGCACTTTCAAAAAGGGAGGCAGGCGCCCACAGGCGGTTTGCAGGGACGTCACCATTGACCATAATGGCGCCTTCGAATTCCCTGACCCCGAAAGGATCACTTGTGAGCCAAGCCCTGATCAGCGCGCTGCAGAACCCTGCACTTTATCCGCACCCCGTCGAGGGCTTCCAGCTCATCGAAACGCACATTTCCTGGGTCCTGCTCACCGGTGAATTCGCCTACAAGATCAAGAAGCCCATGAACTTCGGCTTCCTCGACTTCACCGGCCTGGATCAGCGTGGGCATTTCTGCAACGAAGAACTGCGCCTGAACCAGCGCCTGACCGAAGGCCTGTACCTGGAAGTACTGCCAATTACCGGCAGCGCCGAAGCCCCGCAACTGGGCGGCGCAGGCACGCCGATCGAGTACGCGCTGAAAATGCGCCAGTTCCCCCAGGGCCAGATGCTCAGCACCCTGCAGGCCAACGGTGAGCTGAACGCCGGCCACATCGACCAGATGGCCCGGCAGATTGCCGAGTTCCACCTGCAAGCACCGAAAGTCGCCGTCGAGCACCCGCTGGGTACGCCAGAGGCCGTCATGGCCCCGGTGGAGCAGAACTTCGAGCAGATTCGCCCGTTCCTCAGCGACAAGGCCGACCTGCAGCAACTCGACAACCTGCAAGCCTGGGCCCAGGACAGCTTCAAACGCCTGCACGGTCTGCTCGAGGCGCGCAAGGCCGACGGTTTCATCCGCGAATGCCACGGTGACATCCACCTGGGCAACGCCACCCTGATCGACGGCAAGGTGGTGATCTTCGACTGCATCGAGTTCAACGAGCCGTTCCGCCTGACCGATGTCTACGCCGATGTCGGCTTCCTCGCCATGGACCTCGAAGACCGCGGCCTCAAGTGCCTGTCGCGGCGCTTCATCAGCCAGTACCTGGAGCTGACCGGCGACTACCAGGGCCTGGAGCTGCTGAACTTCTACAAGGCTTACCGCGCCCTGGTACGGGCCAAGGTCGCGCTGTTCAGCATGCCGGCCGACGCCGATGGCGTGCAGCGCGCCACCACCCTGCGCACCTATCGCAACTACGCCAACCTGGCGGAAAGCTACAGCGCCATCCCGTCGCGCCTGCTGGCGATCACCCACGGTGTTTCGGCGGTGGGCAAAAGCCATGTGGCCATGCGCCTGGTCGAAGCGCTGGGCGCGGTGCGCGTGCGCTCCGACGTCGAACGCAAGCGTCTGTTCGGCGAGCAGCAGCAGGCGCAAGCCGGCCAGTTGCAGGCCGGTATCTATGACCAGCAGTCCAGCGCCGCGACCTACCAGCGCCTGCATGCGCTTGCAAAAACCATCCTGCGTGCCGGCTTCCCGGTAGTGCTGGACGCCACTTACCTCAAGCACGACCAGCGCAAGGCCGCAGCGGAGGTCGCCAGCGAGACCGGCGCGCCCTTCCTGATTCTCGACTGCCAGGCTCCCGAGGCCGTCATCGAGAGCTGGCTGGCGCAGCGCCAGGCCGATAATGCCGACCCTTCGGATGCCACCCTCGAAGTCGTCAAGGCCCAGCAAGCCAGCCGCGAACCGCTCGATGCCGAAGAACAGAAGCACAGCAAGCGCGTCGAGACCCAGGAAAGCGCCAGCATGGACCAGCTGATCGAACAGATTCGCCAGCACCTGCCCGGCCTTTGACCCTCCTGGCGTGAAGCAGTCGACAGTTCACGCCTGAAGTCCGGCGCCTCCTCAGTGATGTCATTACAATGGCATCACACCCCACGAGGAGGCGCCGCCATGAACCAACCCCGGCAGCTGGACAACGTCCTGTACGCCCTGGTCCGCGACGAGAAGATCGCGACCTTCAACCGCGAAAAGCCAACGGACGCCCCCATCGATTTTCGCGGCGGCGATTTTCGTGGCCTGGACCTGCGCAACCTCGACGTGCGTGGCATCGACTTCACCGATGCATACTTTCGCGCCGCCGACCTGCGCGGCCTGGACCTGCGGGAAACCGGCCTGGAAGGCGCGAGCATCGCCCATGCGCAAATCTCCGGAACCTACTTCCCCAGCGAATTGAGCGCTGACGAGATACTCATGTCACTGAAATTCGGTACGCGCCTGCGCTATCGAACCGCGCGCTGACCCTCGGCCAGGCACCGCCCCGCACCCCGGGGCGGCTACCGGTCGGGCCCCGATGGCAAAAGGCCGCGCAATTCCCAACCCCCGCTACACTCCTCTCTGACCTGCTCGCGATTTATCCCCAAGACCCGTTCAGCCATCGCAAGGAGGCTCGATGAACGATGAATTGCAGCACCTGAAAAATCTTGGCAAGACCTCCGCGCAATGGCTGCACGCCGTCGGTATCCACAGTGCATCGGACCTTCGTCGCCTGGGCGCGGTGGGCGCCTATCAAGCCGTAAGAACGCGAGGTTTCCGGGCTTCCAAGGTGTTGTTGTACGCCATAGAGGGCGCCTTGCTGGACATGCACTGGAACGATCTGCCGGTTGAACGCAAAGAGGCGCTGAACCAGCAGCTCGACGCGAAGAGCCCGGCACAGAAGATGGAAAAATAATTAACAGAAAGTCATTGACTCGGTAATGAGAATCGTTATGATTATCACAACTGGTCGCGAGACTGGTTGGGTAACCTGAAAGCCCCTGGTTCGGACTCTCAGATTATCTCCTCATCAGGCTAATCACGGTTATTGACCCGGCACTTTGCCGGGTCTTTTTTTGCCTGCGATTTACTGCCCTTTGCGCAGCTGGGCGCAATAATCCTGCTCGGGCAGCGCCGCGGTGTACCAGACAAAATCAGCCATGCCCGGCTCGACCGCCTCCCCCACTTGCGCCAGCAGCAACACCTTGCTGTCGCCTTCGGCCCCCAGGTCAGCCAGGTGCAGGGGCACGCCCAGGTCCTTGCGTGCGTGATAGCTGCCAGCGAACAGCAGCGCAGGTTGCGGCGCGCTCAGCAGGCGTTCGGCGATGCGCCGGTCGCGCTGTTGCTGGACGGCGAGCATTGCCGGCAGCTGGCTGTCCGGCAGCAGGTTGCAATGCCCGGCACGGACCTGCTCGCGCAATGCCTGCAAAACATTCGCCGCATTGCTGCGCGCGCCCGGCGGGTTCACTGGCTGGCGATAAGCCTGGCGGATCTCGTCGGGGGACAAATTGGCCGACAGCAGCGGATAAGGTTGCGTCAGGGCTTCCCTCACGATCGGCCCGTACAACGTCCAGTCCCAGCCATCCTGCCAGGCGAGGGCCTTGGGCAGGTCCTGTGGCAGTGGCCCGTCATGCTGCAAGGCATCGACCAGCGGCTGCTGTTCGGGCTGGAGCATTTCCAGCAGCAGGCTGCCTTGCGGGCGGCGGCTCTCCAGGGCGCGCAGCAACCAGAGTTGTAGCGCATGGTGGTCAGGGTTGTCGTGCTGCTCGCCGACCAGCACCCGAGGTGCGCTGGCGAGTTGCTCGACCAGTTGCTCCGGGCTGATCAACCGGCCGCTGGCCAGGTCGCGGATCTGGCCCAACTGCGCGCTGTCACGGCCCTCGCTGCTTTGCCAGGCCGGCAGTGGTGGCAGACTGGCCTGGCACCCCGCCAATGCCAGTACCAGGCAGACCGACAAGAGGTGACGCATGGCTGAAGCTCCTATCGAGTGATGATCAACGGATGGCCCCTCTCCGGATGCGCCTGCACCAGTACATCGATGCCGAACACCGCCTTGAGCGCCACAGGGGTCAGCACCGCCTGCGGCGTATCCAGAGCATGGCAGCGCCCCTGCTCCAGCAGCAGGATATGGTCACAGTAGCGGGCCGCCAGGTTCAGGTCATGCAGGATCACCAGCACCGCTGCACCACGGTCGGCAAAACTGCGTACCGCCTGCAGCGTGGTGTGCTGGTGCAGCGGGTCGAGCATGGATGTGGGCTCGTCGAGCAACAGCGTGGTGCCGGCCTCACCCGGCCACAGCTGGGCCAGCACCCGGGCCAGGTGCACTCGCTGGCGCTCCCCCCCGGACAGGGCCAGGTAGCTACGCTCGCCCAGGTGCCCGGCATCTGCCGCCTGCAATGCCGCATCGACGATCTCCCGATCGCGCTGCCGGCCACTGGCATGGGGCAGCCGGCCCAGGCCGACCACCTCTTCGACACTGAAGCCGAAGCCCAGGCTGGACACCTGCGGCAACACCGCCAGCCGCCGTGCCCGCTCCTGGCCGGGCCAGTCCTCAAGCGCCCGCCCGTCCAGACGCACTCGCCCGGCACTGGGCGCCAGCTCACCGCACAGGGCGCCAAGCAGGCTGCTCTTGCCGGCACCGTTGGGGCCCAGCACGCCGAGGATCTGCCCCGGGTGCAATTGCAGATGGATATCGTGCAGCACCTCGCTGCTGCCGCGCTTGAGCGACAGGCCTTCGACATCGAGCATCAGTTGCGCCCCTTGACCAGCAAGAACAGGAAGAACGGTGCCCCGATGAAGGCCGTGACGATGCCGATCGGCAGCTCTGCCGGCGCCAGGGCCAGACGCGCGATCAGGTCGGCGAACAACAGCAGGGTGCCACCGGCCAGCAGCGAAGCCGGCAACAGCACACGGTGATCCGGCCCCGCCAGCAGGCGCACCAGGTGCGGCACCACCAGGCCGATGAAACCGATCAGGCCTGCCGCCGCCACCGCCGCGCCGACACCCAGCGCGGTGCAGAACACCAGCTCACGTTTCAGCGCTTCCACTTCGACACCGAGGTGGCGGGCCTCCGACTCGCCCAGCAGCAAGGCATTGAGCGCCTGTGCCCGCCGCGGCAACCACAGCGCCACTGTCACCGCCACCAGCAGCAGCGGCCACAGGCGTTCATAGCTGGCGCCGTTGAGGCTGCCGAGGTTCCAGAACGTCAGGGTGCGCAAGGTCGCGTCATCCGCCAGATAGGTGAACAGCCCGACCGCCGAGCCGCCCAGGGCCGTCATGGCGATACCGGCCAGCAGCATGGTCGCCACGTTGGTCTGGCCGTCACGCCGGCCAAGGCGATAGACCATCGCCGTCACCCCAAGGCCGCCGATGAAGGCACATAACGACAGCAGGTACGGCGCGAACCACTCGGCTATGCCGCCCAGCCAGCTGCCCCCCACGATCGCCACCGCCGCCCCCAGGGCGGCACCACTGGCGACCCCTACCAGCCCAGGGTCGGCCAGCGGGTTGCGGAACAGCCCCTGCATGGCCACCCCCGACAGCGCCAGCACCCCGCCCACCGCCAGCCCCAGCAAGGTGCGCGGCAGGCGGATCTGGCCGAGGATCATTTCGGCCTGCTCGAGCCCCGCACCGCTGATCGGCACGCCGATCAGGCGCAAGCCGGCACGCAGGGTATCGAACAGTGGCAGGCTGACCGGCCCCAGCGCCAGCGACAGCCAGACCGCCAGCAGGCACAACAGCGCAAGGCCAGTGAACAGCGTGCGTGGCTGGACCCGCTGCCTCATGGGGCGAGGCTGGCCTTGGCGGCCGGGTAAAAGTTGGCGGCCAGCTCATGCAAGGTAGCGGGCAAGCGCGGGCCGAGGCCACCGACCAGCAGCGTCGGGTCAAGCGACAGCAGGCGCTTGTCGCGCACCGCACGCGAGCCGGCCAGGGCCGGGTTTTCCTTGATCAGCGCCTGCAGGGCGGCCTCGCCTGCCAGAGCGCGATCGGAGAGCACCACCACGTCCGGGTCCAGCGCGGCCAGGGCCTCCACCGAGAAGTTCTTGTAGCCCTGATGGTCGGCCAGGTTGCGCGCCCCGGCCTGACGCAGCAGCCAGTCGCCGGAAGTACCAAGCCCGGCGATCAGTGGCTTGGCCCCGGCGTGCCCGACCAGCAGCAGGACGCCCGGTGCCTTCTGGCTGGCCTGGGCCTGCTTGATCTTGTCTTGCAGCCCTTGCAGCTGACGATGGTAGTCACTGGCCAGGGTTGCCGCCTGCTGCTCGCTACCCAGCAATACACCCAGGTGCTTGAGGTTCTCGTCCACCGCGGCCAGCTCGGCCTTGCTGGAGAACAGCTCGACCCGCACACCGGCCTTGCGGATCTGCGCCAGCACCGGTGGCGGGCCCATTTCCTCGGTCCCCACCAGCACATCCGGGCGCAGGCTGAGGATGCCTTCGGCCGACAGCTGGCGCTGGTAGCCGATGCTGGGCAATGCCTTGAGCGATTCGGGGTGCTGGCTGGTAGTGTCCACGCCGACCAGCCGCTGCTCCCCACCCAGCGCGCTGATCCATTCGCTCAGCGCGCCACCGGCACTGACCCAGCGCTGCGGCAGCTCGCCGGCCAGCGTCGGAGTAGATAAAAGCAGACCGGCACACAGGGCGATCAGGGCAGCGGGACGGCGCATCATCGAATTCCTTTGCTTGAAGGCGGGCCGCGCGCCTTGTGGCGGGCGGTGGAACTGCGCACCATAGGCAGCCTGGCGCGGCGAATGCGGGCAATTTGATAATTATTCGCATTGAAGCGTCAAGCCATCCCTTGTCACACGGCTTAACAGAAAGCACACCCCATCATGCATTTTCTCTGCGCCTCCACCAGCCTCAGCGAAGGCCAAAGCCGCGCGTTCAGCGTAGCCGGCATGCCACTGCTAGGCGTACGTCGCCATGGCCAGGTGTTCATCTACCGCAACCGCTGCCCCCATCGCGGCATTACCCTCAACTGGGCGCCAGACAGCTTCCTCGACGACAGCGCCAGCCTGATCCAGTGCGCCCATCATGGCGCGCAGTTCCTGATCGAAAGCGGCGAATGCGTGGCCGGCCCGTGCGCGGGCGAGTGGCTGGAAGCCCTGGACTGCCTGGAAGACAGCCAGGGCATCTGGCTTAGCGAGTGAGCAGCACCGGCAGCGGCCGGTCGACCACGATCTGCTGTGCATCCAGCCGGGTGCCGTAGGCCAGCACCTCCACCCCATCCGCCACCGCCGCGCGCAGGGCCTGGGCGTACGCGGCGTCGATTTCCTCCGCCGGGCGCACGGCCTCGATGCCGGTGAGGTTCACACAATACAATTGCACCGCGCGAACACCCTGGCGTGCCAACCCCGCCAGTTCGCGCAGGTGCTTGGCACCGCGCTGGGTCACGGCATCGGGGAAGGCCGCCACCGGGGTGTCCGGGTAGCCGAGGGTCACGCTCTTGACCTCGACGTAGGCCTTGCTGCCGTCGGCATACTCCAGATAGAAGTCGATGCGGCTGCGTTCCTCACCGTAGGCCACCTCGCGCTTGAGCGCGGTGAAACCGGCCAGTTCAGTGATGGTGCCCGCACGCAGCGCTTCTTCGATCAGCGCGTTGGCTCGCCCGGTGTTGACGCAGGCCAGCCGGCCCTGGGGCGTTTCGCTGATCTCCCAGGTGCCGGGCAGCTTGCGCTTAGGGTCGTTGGAGCGGCTGAACCAGACCCGCCCGCCTTCACTCATGCAGTTGAGCATCGAGCCGGTGTTGGGGCAGTGGATGGTCATCTGCTCGCCATTGGCCAGCTCGATGTCGGCCAGGAAGCGCTTGTAGCGGCGCAGCAGACGCGCCTCTTCCAGTTCGGGGAAAAGCGCCATCAGCCTTGCCAGCTCCGCAGGCCCCGGGCGATGCGCTGCACCGCCTCTTCCAGACGCGGCAAGCTCTGGGTGTAAGCAAAACGCACATGGTGGCCGGCCTGGTGGCGACCAAAGTCCAGGCCCGGCGTGAAGGCCAGGTGTTCGGTTTCGAGGAAGTGCCGACAGAAGGCGAAGGCATCGCCACCGAAGGCACTGATGTCGGCATACAGATAGAAGGCGCCCTGGGGCTCGACGGCAATACCGAAGCCCAGCTCACGCAGTGCCGGCAACAGGTAGTCACGGCGACGTCCGAACTCGGCGCGGCGTTCCTCGAGAATCGCCAGTGTCTGCGGCTCGAAGCACGCCAACGCAGCATGCTGGGCCATGCTCGGGGCACTGATGTAGATGTTCTGCGCCAACTTTTCCAGGTCAGCCACTGCCGACGGCGGTGCCACCAGCCAGCCAAGGCGCCAGCCGGTCATGCCGAAATATTTGGAAAAGCTATTCAGGACGAAGGCCTCATCGTCCACTTCCAGCACGCTCGGCGCATCCATGCCGTAGGTGAGGCCGTGATAGATCTCGTCCACCACCAGGTGGCCATGGCGCTCGCGGCTCGCCCTGGACAGGCTGGCCAACTGGTCACGGTCGAGCACCGTGCCGGTCGGGTTGGCCGGCGAAGCCACCAGCGCGCCGACGGTGTCCTTGTCCCAGTAGCGCTCGACCAGGTCGGCGGTCAGTTGATAGTTCACCTCCGGCCCGACCGGCACCAACTGCGCGCCGCCTTCGACCAGCCGCAGGAAGTGGCGGTTGCACGGGTAGCCCGGGTCGGCCAGCAGCCAGTGCTTGCCAGGGTCGACCAGCAGGCTGCTGGCCAGCAGCAATGCGCCCGAGCCCCCCGGGGTGATGAGCACGCGTTCGGGGTCAAGGTCTACGCCGTAGCGCTGGCCATAGAAGCCGGCAATCGCCTCGCGCAACTGCGGCAGGCCACGGGCGGCGGTGTAGCGGGTATGCCCTGCGGCCAGGGCCGCCTGGCCGGCGGCAACGATGGGTGCGGCGGTGGTGAAGTCCGGCTCGCCGATCTCCAGGTGAATCACGTCGTGGCCGGCGGCTTGCAGTTCGTTGGCACGGGCCAGCAAGGCCATGACGTGGAAGGGTTCGATGGCGCGACTGCGCGCACTGTGTGGCTGAGCCATGGGCCTTCTCTCAATTGGGTCTAAACTGGTGATTCCACCTGTACATACCAGCGAACGTGCCGCCCGCGCCGCTGTCAATAGCAGGCATAGGGCGGGGTAGCGCACCCCGTATCTATCTGGTAAGTTCGGCGGCTCGCAGTCGCAGGGCCGGCGGTCGCCGGAGATGGAAGTATCCTGCGCATTGGATCAGATGAGTGAGAGGCGGTCTATTCATGTCCACCCTAGAAAAGCAAAAAGCCAGTCAAACGCTCTATGGCGTCGAGCCGTACAAGGAAACCAAGGGTGAAGAATACATGGGTGCCCCGATGCGGGCCCACTTCACCAAGCTCCTGAACGGCTGGAAGCATGAGCTCATGGCCAGTGTCGACAAAACCATGGACCACATGAAGGACGAGGCAGCCAACTTCCCCGATCCAGCCGACCGCGCCAGCCAGGAAGAAGAGTTCGCCCTGGAACTGCGCAACCGCGATCGCGAGCGCAAGCTGATCAAGAAAATCGACAAGACCTTGCAACTGATCCAGGACGAAGACTACGGCTGGTGCGAATCCTGCGGTATTGAAATCGGCCTGCGTCGCCTGGAAGCCCGTCCGACTGCGGACCTGTGCTTCGACTGCAAGGAAATCGCCGAGAAGAAGGAAAAGACGGTCGGCAAAGGCTGATCCGAATCCCGAAAAGACGGGGCGTACTGGTTGTGGGAGCGGGCTTGCCCCGCGATGAAGATGTCGGGCCATCCGACGTCATCGCGGGGTAAACCCGCCCCCACATCAGATACGCCCCGTTTTCATTTATATAGCTCGCACAGCCCATGACCCCTTACATCGGACGCTTCGCCCCCACGCCCAGCGGTTACCTGCACTTCGGCTCGCTGGTCGCCGCCCTCGCCTCCTGGCTCGACGCCCGCGCCGTCAACGGCCGCTGGCTGCTGCGCATGGAAGATACCGACCCACCACGCGAGATGCCCGGTGCCCGCGATGCCATCTTGCAGACCCTTGAACGTTACGGGCTGGAGTGGGATGGCGAGGTGGTTTGCCAGAGCCAGCGCCACGACGCCTATGCTGCCGTCGTCGACCGGCTGTTCAGCATGGGACTGGCTTATGCCTGCACCTGCTCGCGCAAGCAATTGGAGGGGCATCACGGCATCTACCCGGGCTTTTGCCGCAATGCCGGGCATGCCCGCGAAGGCGCGGCGATCCGCCTGCGGGTGCCGGAGCTGATCTACCGCTTCGATGACCGCGTCCAAGGCCGGTTCGAGCAGCACCTGGGGCGCGAAGTGGGCGATTTCGTCATCCAGCGCCGCGACGGGCTCTACGCCTACCAGCTGGCCGTCGTGCTGGACGATGCCTGGCAGGGGGTGACCGATGTCGTGCGCGGCGCCGACCTGCTGGACAACACACCGCGCCAGCTCTACCTGCAGGAGCTGCTGGGCTTCTCGCAGCCGCGCTACCTGCATATCCCACTGATCGTCCAGCCCGACGGGCACAAGCTGGGCAAGTCGTATCGCTCGCCGCCGCTCGAGCCGGACCAGGCCACGCCGCTGCTGCTGCGAGCATTGCGCGCGCTGGGGCAGCAGACCGACCCGGCGTTGTTGGGTGCCAGCCCGGCTGAGGTGCTGGCGGTGGCGCGAACGCAGTGGCGGCCGGAACAAATTGCGCGACAGATGACGGTGCCTGAAGCCGATTTACGGTGAAGCCATCGCGGGGGGAGGCCAGGGCCCCCCCAGGAAGATCGTCCTGTTTGTGGGGGGGTTTGCTCCGC
>NZ_JBMOWQ010000131.1:0-4879 GCF_049310485.1 Pseudomonas sp. GZD-209 | reverse complement strand
AACCCCCCCACCAGGAGAGAGCGGGGTGGGGTTTGCAGGGCGCCTCCCCCCGCGATAGGGCCAGAACAAGCAAAACCAAGTTCAAAAGCCCAGTAAATTCAAACCCTTGGCTAACCCTACCGATACCCGCTAGCATCGCCTGCGCCATTTTCACCAATAATAAGTCCAAACCCGCAGCGCCCAACCCTCGAGGCCAGCATGTACATCTATCGTTTGGTCCTGCTTCTGGTCGTGGGGATCTACCTGTTCTCCCCGGCCATCATGGACTGGTGGATCGAACCGACCGGAGCCTGGTACCGCCCCTACCTGCTCTGGCTGATCCTCATCGTCGTCACTTTCATCCTGCAGAGCCAACGAGATGCCGATGAGCTTTAGCCTGACCCAGATGATCCTGATCAGCGCCGCCTACCTGCTGGTGCTGTTCGGCGTGGCCTGGATCAGCGAACGCGGGCTGATCCCGCGCTCGGTCATCCGCCACCCACTGACCTACACCCTGTCGCTGGGCGTTTATGCCAGCGCCTGGGCCTTCTATGGCTCGGTGGGGCTGGCCTACCAGTATGGCTATGGCTTCCTCGCCTGTTACCTGGGGGTGTCCGGCGCGTTCCTGCTGGCACCGGTGCTGCTCTACCCGATCCTCAAGATCACCCGCACCTACCAGCTCTCGTCCCTGGCCGACCTGCTGGCGTTCCGCTTCCGCAGCACCTGGGCCGGCGCGCTGACCACCATCTTCATGCTGATCGGCGTGCTGCCACTGCTGGCCCTGCAGATCCAGGCGGTGGCCGACTCCATCAGCATCCTCACCGGCGAGCCGGTCAAAGCGCGGGTGGCATTCGCCTTCTGTGCGCTGATCACCCTCTTCACCATTTTCTTCGGCTCGCGCCATATCGCCACCCGCGAGAAGCACGAGGGCCTGGTGTTCGCCATCGCCTTCGAGTCGGTGATCAAGCTGCTGGCCCTGGGCGGCATTGGCCTTTACGCGCTGTACGGCGTGTTCGGCGGCCCGCACGGGCTGGAAGTGTGGCTGCTGCAGAACCAGACCGCCCTCGCCGCCCTGCACACGCCGTTGCAGGAGGGCCCGTGGCGCACCTTGCTGCTGGTGTTCTTCGCCTCGGCGATCGTCATGCCGCACATGTACCACATGGCCTTCACCGAAAACCTCAGCCCACGCTCGCTGGTCAGCGCCAGCTGGGGCCTGCCGCTGTTCCTGCTGCTGATGAGCCTGGCCGTGCCGCTGGTGCTGTGGGCCGGCCTGCGCCTGGGCGCCAGCACCAACCCGGAGTACTTCACCCTGGGGCTGGGCATCGCCGCCAACAACCAGGCCCTGGCCTTGCTGGCCTACGTCGGCGGGCTGTCGGCCGCCAGCGGGCTGATCATCGTCACCACCCTGGCGCTGTCGGGCATGGCCCTCAACCACCTGGTGCTGCCGCTGTACCAGCCACCGGCCGAAGGCAACATCTACCGCTGGCTGAAGTGGACGCGCCGGGCGCTGATCGTCGCCATCATCACCGCAGGCTTCGTCTTCTACCTTACCCAGAACAACCACCAGAGCCTGGCCAACCTCGGCATCGTCGCCTTCGTCGCCACCCTGCAGTTCCTGCCCGGCGTGCTTTCGGTGCTGTACTGGCCGACCGCCAACCGTCGCGGCTTCATCGCCGGCCTGCTGGCCGGCATGCTGGTGTGGATGGTGACCATGCTGCTGCCGCTGCTGGGCAACCTGCAGGGCTTCTACATTCCGCTGCTGGACATGATCTACGTGCTGGACGACACCAGCTGGCACATGGCGGCCATTGCTTCGCTGGCGGCCAACGTCCTGCTGTTCACCCTGATTTCGCTGTTCACCAATGCCAGCAGCGAAGAGGTCAGTGCCGCCGAAGCCTGCGCGGTGGACAACGTGCGTCGCCCGCAACGCCGCGAGCTGCACGCCGCCTCGCCCCAGGAATTCGCCACCCAGCTGGCCAAGCCACTGGGCGCCAAGGCCGCGCAGAAGGAAGTCGAGCAGGCACTGCGTGACCTCTACCTGCCGTTCGACGAGCGCCGCCCCTACGCCCTGCGTCGCCTGCGTGACCGCATCGAGGCCAACCTCTCCGGCCTGATGGGCCCGAGCGTGGCCCAGGACATGGTCGAGACCTTCCTGCCGTACAAGTCCGGCAACGAAAACTACGTCACCGAAGACATCCATTTCATCGAGAGCCGCCTCGAGGACTACCACTCGCGCCTGACCGGCCTCGCCGCCGAGCTCGACGCCCTGCGCCGCTACCACCGCCAGACCTTGCAGGAGCTGCCCATGGGCGTCTGCTCGCTGGCCAAGGACCAGGAAATCCTGATGTGGAACAAGGCAATGGAAGAGCTGACAGGCATCGCCGCCAAGCACGTGGTCGGCTCGCGCCTGGTGACCATCGGCGAGCCTTGGCGCGGCCTGCTGCAGGGGTTCATCAACGTACCCGACGAGCACCTGCACAAACAGCGCCTGGCCCTCGATGGCCAGCCACGCTGGCTCAACCTGCACAAGGCGGCCATCGACGAGCCACTGGCACCGGGCAACAGCGGCCTGGTGCTGCTGGTCGAGGACCTCACCGAAACCCAGGCGCTGGAAGACAAGCTGGTGCACTCCGAGCGCCTGGCCAGCATCGGCCGCCTGGCCGCAGGCGTTGCCCACGAAATCGGCAACCCGATCACCGGCATCGCCTGCCTTGCGCAGAACCTGCGTGAAGAGCGCGAGGGCGA
The DNA here is from genome assembly GCF_049310485.1 of Pseudomonas sp. GZD-209. Lineage (NCBI taxonomy): Bacteria > Pseudomonadati > Pseudomonadota > Gammaproteobacteria > Pseudomonadales > Pseudomonadaceae > Pseudomonas > Pseudomonas sp. GZD-209. The sequence continues at coordinate 2,155 of NZ_JBMOWQ010000131.1, read as the reverse complement.
TGGCGAGATCATCGAGCTGTCCAGCCAGATCCTCGAACAGACCAAGCGCGTCTCGCGCATCGTCCAGTCACTGATGAGCTTTGCCCATGCCGGCGGCAGCCAGCAGAACAGCGAGGAGCCGGTGTGCCTCGCCGAAGTGGCGCAGGACGCCATTGGTCTGCTGGCGCTGAACCGGCGCAATTTCGAAGTACAGTTCTTCAACCTCTGCGACCCCGACCACTGGGCCGAGGGCGACCCGCAGCGCCTGGCCCAGGTGCTGATCAACCTGCTGTCCAACGCCCGCGACGCCTCCCCGGCCGGCAGCGCCGTGCGCGTGCGCAGCGAAGTCAGCGATCACACCGTCGACCTGATCGTCGAGGACGAGGGCAGCGGCATCCCGAAAAGCATCATGGACCGCCTGTTCGAACCCTTCTTCACCACCAAGGACCCAGGCGAGGGAACCGGACTGGGGCTCGCTCTGGTCTATTCCATCGTGGAAGAGCATTATGGGCAAATCACCATCGACAGCCCGGCCGACATCGAGCGCCAACGTGGTACCCGGATCCGCGTGACCCTGCCCCGGCATGTCGTAGCGACGTCCCCTGTAATTCGAGACCGTCGAGAGAATTGAATCAATGCCGCACATTCTGATCGTCGAAGACGAAACCATCATCCGTTCGGCCCTGCGCCGCCTGCTCGAACGCAACCAGTACCAGGTCAGCGAAGCCGGCTCGGTGCAGGAAGCCCAGGAACGCTTCAGCATCGCCACCTTTGACCTGATCGTCAGCGACCTGCGCCTGCCCGGTGCCCCGGGCACCGAGCTGATCAAGCTTGGCCAGGGCACGCCGGTGCTGATCATGACCAGCTACGCCAGCCTGCGCTCGGCGGTGGACTCGATGAAAATGGGCGCGGTGGACTACATCGCCAAGCCCTTCGACCACGACGAAATGCTGCAAGCCGTCGCGCGCATCCTGCGCGACCGGCAGAACGCGCCAGCCGCAGCGGCGGTCGCCGAGCCGCGGCCCACCAATGGCAAGGCCGGCGCGGACAAGTCCAGCCCCGCAGCCGCCAATGGCGAAATCGGCATCATCGGTTCCTGCGCGCCCATGCAGGACCTGTTCGTCAAGATCCGCAAGGTCGCGCCCACCGACTCCAACGTGCTGATTCAGGGCGAGTCGGGCACCGGCAAGGAGCTGGTCGCCCGCGCCCTGCACAATCTTTCGCGCCGGGCCAAGGCACCGATGATCTCGGTGAACTGCGCGGCGATCCCGGAAACCCTGATCGAATCCGAACTGTTCGGCCACGAGAAAGGGGCGTTCACCGGTGCCAGCGCCGGCCGTGCCGGCCTGGTCGAAGCGGCCGATGGCGGCACCCTGTTCCTCGACGAGATCGGCGAGCTGCCGCTTGAGGCACAAGCCCGTCTGCTGCGTGTGCTGCAGGAAGGCGAGATCCGCCGGGTCGGCTCGGTACAGTCGCAAAAGGTCGATGTGCGCCTGATCGCCGCGACCCACCGTGACCTGAAGAACCTGGCCAAGGCCGGCCAGTTCCGTGAAGACCTGTATTACCGCCTGCACGTGATTGCGCTCAAGTTGCCCGCCCTGCGCGAGCGCGGCAGCGACGTCAACGAAATCGCCGACACCTTCCTCGCCCGCCAGAGCGCGCGCATCGGCCGCGACGACCTGCACTTCTCCCACGAAGCCGAACAGGCCATCCGTCACTACAGCTGGCCGGGCAACGTGCGCGAGCTGGAGAACGCCGTGGAGCGCGCGGTGATCCTGAGCGAGAGCGCGGAGATTTCCGCAGACCTGCTGGGTATCGACATCGAGCTCAGCGACCTCGAAGAGGTCGATGGCCTGGCCCACCTGCCCGCCCTGGTCAGCAACGGTGCCAGCAACGCCAGCCACGAGCCCACCGAAGACCTGTCGCTGGAGGACTACTTCCAGCACTTCGTCCTTGAACACCAGGACCACATGACCGAGACGGAACTGGCGCGCAAGCTGGGCGTCAGCCGCAAGTGCCTGTGGGAGCGTCGCCAGCGCCTGGGCATCCCGCGGCGCAAGAGCAACGCCACCAGCGACAACTGATACACCGTCATACCTATCGCGGGGCAAGCCCGCTCCCACGCTTGATGCCCCTTCTGGAGCACCTGGCGTGGGAGCGGGCTTGCCCCGCGATG
>NZ_JBMOWQ010000130.1:0-4661 GCF_049310485.1 Pseudomonas sp. GZD-209 | reverse complement strand
CACCCCCTCCCCCCCCTCCCCCCCCCCTCCCCCCCACCACTTCCCCCCCCCCCCCCCCCCCCCCCCGCGATGCTTTTGAGGGAAGCGCGGTAACAGATCAGTTTGCGCAAAAATCTGTTACCTCGGCTTTCAGGCGTAACAGCCACCGAGGCTTAAGGTAACGAAATTTCCACATTCGCCCGCCTGCAAGGCCTGCCCAAAACGACGAAACCCCCGGATTCATTGGCTTTTCAAAAGTTGGCACGGCATCTGCTATATGTCTGGTACAAGAACAATAACAAGCACTGCAACTCAGAATAAGAACAAGACGAAACGGCTCACGCACAATAAAAACAAGACGGCGGAGGCGCAGCTAACTGATTCTTTTGGAGAGGAGCTGTGTTTGGGGCTTGCCCCACGATCAGACAGAGAACAACAAAAACTGCACTCAAAAGCAGCACCTGAACTGATTGGATCGAAAGATCAGCATCAACTCGGCGACCAAAGCAATCCGTTTGCTCTTCACCCCTGGTTTAGGGGTCGTTCACAAGCTTCGAGATTTGTGAACAGGGCACTCAACAAAAACAAGAAGCCCAGCAAAAAAACAATAAGAGCACACAACGACTTGGTGGGGAGCTTCGGCTCCCCATTGTCGTTTCTGGGTGTCTGCCACGCCCCTTGGCACGCCGCCTACACCATTCCCCCAGTAAATGCTAGAATCCCCGCCCATCATGCGGCCATTCTCCTATCCTTGGCCGAACATTCCTTCAAACAGTGCATCCCATGCTGAAGAAGCTGTTCCAGTCGTTCCGCCCGCCGGTCCCCGGCCAGCACCACAGGCGCACCACGCCTGAAGTGATCAACAAGAGCCAGCACTCGCTGCAGCGCAGCCAGTTCAGCCGCCATGCCGTGGGCATCGTCGAGCGCCTGCAGGCGGCCGGCTACCAGGCCTACCTGGTCGGTGGCTGCGTGCGCGACCTGATGCTGGGCATCACGCCCAAGGACTTCGACGTCGCCACCAGCGCCACCCCCGAACAGGTGCGCGCCGAGTTCCGCAACGCCCGTATCATTGGCCGGCGCTTCAAGCTGGTTCACGTGCATTTCGGTCGCGAGATCATCGAAGTCGCCACCTTCCGTGCCCCGCACTCGGACGAGGACCAGGCCGACAGCCACCGCTCCTCGCACAATGCCAGCGGCCGCATCCTGCGTGACAACGTGTACGGCACCCTTGAGGAAGACGCGCAGCGCCGCGACTTCACCATCAACGCCCTGTACTACGACCCGGTCAACGAGCGCGTGCTCGATTACGCCAACGGCGTGCACGATGTGCGCAACCGCCTGCTGCGCCTGATCGGCGACCCGACGCACCGCTACCAGGAAGACCCGGTGCGCATGCTGCGCGCCGTGCGCTTCGCCGCCAAACTGAACTTCGGCATCGAAAAGCACACCGTGCAACCGATCCGCCAGTTGGCCAAGCTGCTGCGCGAGATCCCGCCGGCGCGTTTGTTCGAAGAAACCCTCAAGCTGTTCCTCAACGGCCAGGGCGCGTTGGCCTTCGAGATGCTGGTCGACCTGGAGTTGTTCGAGCCGTTGTTCCCTGCCAGTGCCCATGCCCTGGAAGAGCGCCCGACCTACACCCACACGCTGATCAGCCAGGCCCTGGCCAACACCGACCTGCGCGTCAAGCAGGGCAAGCCGGTCACGCCTGCGTTCCTCTTCGCCGCCCTGCTCTGGCCAGCCCTGCCAGGCCGCGCGCTGCACCTGCAGAGCCAAGGCGTACCGCCGATCCCGGCCATGAATGGCGCGGCCCACGACCTGATCGCCGAGCAATGCCAACGCATTGCCATCCCCAAGCGTTTCACCCTGCCGATCCGCGAGATCTGGGACATGCAGGAGCGCCTGCCACGGCGCAGCGGCAAACGCGCCGACATGCTGCTCGACAACCCGCGTTTCCGCGCCGGCTACGACTTCCTGCTGCTGCGTGAAAGCGCAGGCGAAGAAACCGATGGCCTGGGCCAATGGTGGACCGACTACCAGGACGCCAATGACAGCCAGCGCCGCGACATGATTCGCGAACTGGGCAACCGCGACGACGGTGCCAGCACAGGCGCCGGCCCGCGCAAGCGCAAGCGCAGCCCCAGCAAACGCAAGCGTGAAGACGACCAGGCGTGGGACTGAGCATGAATACCCGCGCTTACATCGGCCTGGGCAGCAACCTCGACGAACCCGCCGAGCAGCTGCGCAGCGCCCTGCAGGCGCTGGATGTGCTGGCCGATACACGCCTGGCAGCGGCTTCGGCGCTGTACACCAGCGACTCGCTGCTGCCCGGCCAGCCGCGCTACACCAATGCCGTGGCGGCCATCGATACCCGGCTGGCGCCGCTTGAGCTGCTCGACGCCCTGCAAGCCATCGAGAACGACCAGGGCCGGGTCCGCCAGGAACGCTGGGGGCCACGCACCCTCGACCTGGACGTGCTGCTGTTCGGTGACCAGCTCATCGACGTACCGCGCCTGAAAGTACCGCATTACCACATGCACGCCCGCCCCTTCGTGCTCTACCCGCTCGCCGAGCTGGTCGACGCCGACTTCCGCCTCGCCGATGGCCGCAGCCTGCAGCAATTGCTTCAGGATTGCCCGTTCGTCGGCCTGGAACGCCTGTAAACCGGGCGTTTCAGACGGCGGTAACGCCAGTAACACCCACCGCGTAACAATGCGGTAACACGGGTCATTGACTTCCCCCACCTCGCTCACGACTATAGGCGTCCCGCGGCGCCACTATGCCGCAATCACCCATTTAGGCCCGGACGGACCTGTGCCCGAACATCACAGACGATGATGTGCCGCTCCGCTTGATGAATACACGCGTTGTACGCAGTTGTCTTTCACAGCGCCTGAACGAGGATGCCCCTACATGCCTGAAGTAACCCTGACCACCCTGCATGGCCTGAAGGCCAAGGGTGAAAAAATCACCATGCTGACCTGCTATGACGCAACCTTCGCCAAGGCCGCAAGCCAAGCCGGCGTGGAAGTACTGCTGGTGGGCGATTCCCTGGGAATGGTCCTGCAAGGGCATGACAGCACCCTGCCCGTCAGCAACGACGACATGGCCTACCACACCGCCTGCGTCAAACGCGGCAACGACGGCGCGCTGATCCTCAGCGACCTGCCCTTCATGGCCCATGCCACCCCTGAGCTGGCGTTCAGCAACGCCGCCCAGTTGATGCGCGCCGGCGCCCACATGGTCAAGATCGAAGGCGCCGCCTGGCTGGCCGAGACCATCCGCCTGCTGGCCGAACGCGGCGTGCCGGTGTGCGCGCACATGGGCCTCACGCCACAGACCGTCAACGTGCTCGGTGGCTACAAGGTCCAAGGCCGCCAGGAAGCCCAGGCACGGCAGATGCGCGCCGATGCCATCGCCCTGGAGCAAGCCGGCGCCGCCATGCTGCTGCTCGAGTGCGTGCCCAGCGAGCTGGCCGCAGAGATCACCCAGGCTGTGGCCATTCCGGTGATCGGTATCGGTGCCGGTAGCGCCACCGACGGCCAGGTGCTGGTAATGCACGACATGCTCGGTTTGTCCCTGAGCGGCCGCGTGCCGAAGTTCGTGAAGAACTTCATGGCCGGCCAGGCGGACATCGACAGCGCGTTCAAAGCCTATGTGCAAGCCGTGAAAGACGTCAGTTTCCCCGCCAGTGAACATGGGTTCAGCGCATGAATACCGTCAAGACCGTCCTTGAGCTGCGTGCCGCCGTGGCCCGTGCCCGTGGCGAGGGCAAGCGCATCGCGTTCGTGCCGACCATGGGCAACCTGCACAGCGGCCACGCCGCGCTGGTGACCAAGGCCGCCCAGCGCGCCGACTTCGTGGTTGCCAGCATCTTCGTCAACCCGCTGCAGTTCGGTGCCGGCGAAGACCTGGACAAATACCCCCGCACCCTCGCCGCCGACCAGGAAAAACTGCTCGAAGCGGGCTGCCACCTGCTGTTCACCCCCACCGTCGAGGAGATGTACCCCGATGGCATGGCCGTGCAGACCCGGGTCAGCGTGCCGCAGTTGTCCGAAGGCCTGTGCGGTGCCAGCCGCCCCGGGCACTTCGAAGGCGTGGCGACCGTAGTCAGCAAGCTGTTCAACATGGTCCAGCCCGACCTTGCCGTGTTCGGTGAGAAGGACTTCCAGCAACTGGCGGTGATCCGCGCCATGGTTCGCGACCTGAACATGCCGATCCAGATCCTTGGCGAGCCGACCGTGCGCGCCGAGGATGGCCTGGCGCTGTCGTCGCGCAACGGTTACCTGAGCGCCGAGCAGCGTGCCAGTGCACCAGCGCTGTATCGCACCCTCAGCGGCATGGCCGAGGCCATTAGCCGTGGCCAGCGCGACTTCGCGGCGTTGATCGCCGATGGTCAGGCACAGCTGGATGCCGCAGGCTTTCGCAAGGACTACCTGGAAGTGCGCCATGCGCTGACCCTGCGCCCGGCGCAGCTCGACGACCGCGACCTGGTGGTGATCGTGGCGGCGTACTTGGGTAACACCCGGCTGATCGACAATCTGTACCTGCACCTGGAAGCGACGACCGCCTGATCCAGCTTTAACCAATTGATTTAGAGGTTCCGTGGGGGGGGGGGGGGGGGGGGGGGGGGGAGGGGGGGGGGGGGGGAGGAAAAGAAGGGGGGAGAGAGGACAAAAAGAAGC
>NZ_JBMOWQ010000129.1:0-31142 GCF_049310485.1 Pseudomonas sp. GZD-209 | reverse complement strand
CGTTGCTTTTCCCGTGGGGGGGGCACCCTTTGTTCCCCCCCCCCCCCCCCCCCCCCCCGCTCCCACGGAATCAGAATATTTCATCCCCCGCACCGCCCGCCCCCATTCCCGCTTCCCGGCCAATGCCTATAATGAGCAGCTTGCAACTGGCCATCCAAACCAGTGTCATAGCCTGACCATGCACCAAGGAAACCATCCGCAATGGCGTATTACCGTACTCCCCACGATGTGACGGCGCTGCCCGCCTGGCAGGCGCTTCAGCAACACCGCGACGCCATGCAGGGCTTCAGCATGCGCGAAGCCTTCGCCGCCGACGGCAAGCGCTTCGAACAGTTTTCCCTGAGCTGTTGCGGGTTGTTCCTCGACTACTCGAAGAACCTCATCAACGAGCAGACCCGCGAACTGCTGGTGAACCTGGCCAACGAAGTCGAACTGGGCGACGCCATCAAGTCGATGTTCAGCGGCGAAATCGTCAACGGCTCGGAAGGCCGCCCGGTGCTGCACACCGCGCTGCGCCGCCCGGTCGGCGACAAGCTCAGCGTCAACGGCGCCAACGTGATGCCGGAAGTGCACAAGGTGCTGAACCAGATCACCGAGCTGGTCGGTCGCATCCACGACGGCCTGTGGCGCGGCTACAGCGAAAAGCCGATCACCGACGTGGTCAACATCGGCATCGGCGGCTCGTTCCTCGGCCCGGAACTGGTCTCCGAGGCCCTGCTGCCCTATGCCCAGCGCGGTGTCCGTTGCCACTACCTGGCCAACATCGACGGCAGCGAATTCCATGAACTGTCGGCCAACCTGCGCGCCGAGACCACCCTGTTCATCGTCTCGTCGAAGTCGTTCAACACCCTCGAAACCCTGAAGAACGCCATGGCCGCCCGCACCTGGTACCTGGCGCAGGGTGGTTCGGAAGCCGAGCTGTACCGCCACTTCATCGCCGTGTCGAGCAACAAGGCTGCCGCCGTGGCCTTCGGCATCCGCGAAGAGAACATCTTCCCGATGTGGGACTGGGTCGGCGGGCGTTACTCGCTGTGGTCGGCCATCGGCCTGCCGATCGCCCTGGCCATCGGCACCGCCAACTTCAAGGAGCTGCTGTCCGGCGCCTACACCATGGACCAGCACTTCCAGACCGCACCGTTCGACAAGAACATGCCGGTGCTGCTGGCCCTGCTGGGCGTGTGGTACGGCAACTTCTGGGGCGCCAAGAGCCACGCGATCCTGCCGTACGACCACTACCTGCGTAACATCACCAAGCACCTGCAGCAGTTGGACATGGAGTCCAACGGCAAGAGCGTGCTGACCGACGGCACCCCGGTGAAAACCGATACCGGCCCGGTGATCTGGGGCGGCGTGGGCTGCAACGGCCAGCACGCCTACCACCAGTTGCTGCACCAGGGCACCCAGATGATCCCGGCCGACTTCATCGTGCCGGTGGTGAGCTTCAACCCGGTGGCCGACCATCACCAGTGGCTGTATGCCAACTGCCTGTCGCAGAGCCAGGCGCTGATGCTCGGCAAGACCCGCGAGGAAGCCGAAGCCGAACTGCGCGCCAAGGGCCTCAACGAAGCCGACATCGCCAAGCTCGCCCCGCACAAGGTGATCCCGGGCAACCGCCCGAGCAACACCCTGGTGGTCGAGCGCATCAGCCCGCGCCGGCTTGGCGCGCTGGTGGCCATGTACGAGCACAAAGTCTTCGTGCAGAGCGTGATCTGGGGTATCAACGCCTTCGACCAGTGGGGCGTGGAGCTGGGCAAGGAGCTGGGCAAGGGCGTGTACCAGCGCCTGGTCGGCAGCCTGGAAGAAAGCGCCGAGGACGGCTCCACCCAGGGCCTGATCAACTACTTCCGCGGCCGTCATCGCGGTTGATTCACCGGTAACACCCAAATCGCGGGGGGAGGACAGACCAAAACAAACACCCCCCCCCCCTCTCCGTTCGGAGCTGAACCCCCCACCCCAACGACTTCTTTGTGTGGGGGTGGGGGTTTTCTCCCCCCCCGCGATGCTTTTCAGCTCGGGGAACACCCCCACCTTCTACACTGTCCATCGAATAGCCGCCGCAGTCCCACTCCCCTACAAGAGCAGGACCACCCGCCATGTTCGATATCCGCAACTATCCCCAGGCCCTGGCCGTCTGCCAGGCCGCCGAATTGACCGACGGCGACTACCGCCGCCTCTACCGCCAGTCGGTGGAAAACCCCGACACTTTCTGGGCTGAACAGGCCAAACGCCTGGACTGGATCAAGCCCTGGTCCAGCGTGCAGCAATGCGACCTGAAAACCGGCACGGCGAGCTGGTTCGACGGCGGCCAGCTCAACGTCTCCTACAACTGCATCGACCGCCACCTGGCCCAGCGCGGCGAGCAGACAGCTTTGCTGTGGGAAGGCGACGACCCGAACGACAGCAAGGCCATCAGCTACCGCGAACTGCACCGCCAGGTCTGCCGCCTGGCCAATGCGCTCAAAGCGCGCGGGGTGAAGAAAGGCGACCGGGTCTGCCTGTACATGCCGATGATCCCCGAAGCCGCCTACGCCATGCTCGCCTGCACACGCATCGGCGCCATCCACTCGGTGGTGTTCGGCGGTTTCTCGCCCGACGCCCTGCGTGACCGCATCCTCGACGCCGACTGCCGCACCGTGATCACTGCCGACGAAGGGGTACGTGGCGGCAAGCGCATACCGCTCAAACAGAACGTCGACAAAGCCCTGGCCAGTTGCCCCAATGTCAGCAGCGTGCTGGTGGTTCGACGCACCGGGGGCGATGTGGCCTGGAGCAATGGCCGCGACCTCTGGTACCACGAGGCCACCGAAAAGGCCGGCGATGACTGCCCGCCCGAACCCATGGCTGCCGAAGACCCGCTGTTCATCCTCTACACCTCCGGCAGTACCGGCAAACCCAAGGGGGTGCTGCACAGCACCGCCGGCTACCTGCTGCAGGCCACGATGACGTTCAAGGTGGTGTTCGACTACCGCGACGGCGAGGTGTTCTGGTGCACCGCCGATGTCGGCTGGGTAACCGGCCACAGCTACATCGTCTACGGCCCGCTGGCCAACGGGGCGATCTCGCTGATGTTCGAGGGCGTGCCCAACTACCCCGACACCTCGCGCTTCTGGCAGGTGGTGGACAAGCACCGGGTGAATATCTTCTATACCGCGCCCACCGCCCTGCGCGCCTTGATGCGCGAAGGCTCAGGCCCCTTGCAAGGCACCTCACGCCAGAGCCTGCGCCTGCTCGGCAGCGTCGGCGAACCTATCAACCCCGAAGCCTGGGAGTGGTATTTCGAGGCGGTCGGGCAGCAGCGCTGCCCCATCGTCGACACCTGGTGGCAGACCGAGACCGGCGGCATCATGCTCACCCCTCTGCCCGGTACCCAGCGCCTCAAGCCCGGCTGCGCCACCCAGCCCATGTTCGGCGTGCAACCTGTATTGCTGGACGAACAAGGCAAGCTCATCGAAGGCCCCGGCGCCGGGCTGCTGGCGATCAAGGCCAGTTGGCCAGGGCAGATCCGCAGTGTCTACGGCGATCATCAGCGCATGGTCGACACCTACTTCAAACCCCTGCCCGGCTACTACTTCACCGGCGACGGTGCCCGCCGCGACGCCGACGGCGACTACTGGATCACCGGGCGCATCGACGATGTGATCAATGTCTCCGGCCACCGCATCGGCACCGCCGAGGTAGAGAGCGCGCTGGTGCTGCACGACAGTGTCGCCGAGGCCGCTGTGGTGGGTTACCCGCACGACCTCAAAGGCCAGGGCGTGTATGCCTTCGTCACCCCCATGAATGGTGTCACCCCGGACGATGCGCTCAAGGCCGAGCTGCTGGCGCTGGTCAGCAAGGAGATCGGCAGTTTCGCCAAGCCGGAGTTGATCCAGTGGGCCCCGGCCCTGCCCAAGACCCGCTCAGGCAAGATCATGCGGCGTATACTGCGCAAGATCGCCTGCAACGAACTGGACAACCTGGGAGATACCTCCACCCTCGCCGACCCGAGCGTGGTCCAGGGCCTGATCGACAAGCGCCTCAACCAGTAACCCGCGGCCCGGGCAGGGCTGCCCTGCCCGCAAGGTCGCCATGGAAGCCCTACGCCGCCGCATCGAAACCCAGGTCATGAGCCTTACCGGGCTGGCCCTCGGCCAGCTCGACCTGGAATCGCCCAAAGGCGACCCAGGGCTGTTCGGCCCTCAGAGCATCAGCTGGCAGGTGCACGGCGACTTCCCGAGCATGCTGGTGGGTGGCATCAGTGCGTTGATGTTGCAGCTGCTGCACCCACTGGCACTGGCTGGCGTGTGGGACCATTCGAACTTTCGCGAAGACCTGCTCGGCCGCCTGCGCCGTACCAGCCAGTTCATCTCCGGCACCACGTTCGGCTCGACCCGCGACGCCGAGTGGCTCATCGACAAGGTACGCACCATCCATCTCAAGGTGGTCGGCACCGCCGCGGACGGGCGGCCTTATGCCGCCAGCGACCCCGACCTGCTGACCTGGGTGCACGTGGCCGAAGTGAGCAGCTTTCTCGCCGCCCACCTGCGCTACCGCAACCCCGGCCTGCCCCGTGCCGATCAGGACGCCTACTACAACGAGATCGCCCTGATCGCCGAGCGCCTGGGCGCCCGCGACGTGCCACGCTCCTGCAGCCAGATCGAGGACTACCTGCAACGCATGCGCCCGCAACTGCTGTGTGATGCCCGCAGCCTGGAAGTGATCGACATCCTGTTCAAGGCCCCGGCGCCCAGCCGCCTGGCCGAGCCGGTGGGCAAACTGATGCTCAAGGCAGGGGCGGACCTGCTGCCAGGCTGGGCCCAGCAGATGCTTGGCCTGCTGCAAGGCCCGTTGGCCAGGCGCCTGATCCGCCTGGGCCTGGCCAACACCGCCCCGGTGCTGCGCTGGGCCATGCGCGACGGTTCGGCGCACCGCGCAAGGCGGCGCATGGGGATTGAATGAGGTGTTTTCCGACCCCGGCGGAACCTGTTGAACGTGCCATACTCCAAGCACTCCAGCCTGCTACAGACGAAGCGACACATGCACAAAGGATTGACTCGCGCCTTCGGCGCATTGCTGGCCCTGGTGGCCCTGTACAGCCTGCTCGGCTTCCTGATTCTTCCCGGCATCGCACTGCGCATTGCCAACCAGCAGCTGGCGCAACACGCCACCGTGCCGGCGCACCTGCAGCGCATCGAACTCAACCCGTTCAGCCTCGAGCTGACGCTGTGGGGCCTGCAGATCGGTGAGCCCGGCAAGGAGCAGGTCGGCTTCGAACGGCTGTACGCCAACCTGGCACTCGACAGCCTGTGGACCAAGGCCCTGCACCTGGAAGCCGTCGAGCTGGACAAGCCGCGCACCGAGCTGCTGTTCGCCAAGGATGGCAGCCTCAACCTGACCCAGCTGTTCAAGCTGCCAGCCAGCGAGCCGAAAGCCGAAGAGCCACCCAGCGACCCCTTCCCGCTGCGCATCGGCAGCATCAAGCTCAGCGAAGGCTACCTGCACTTCGAGGACCAGCGCCCCAGCGAGCCGATCGAGTTCATCTACGACTCGATGAACCTGGAACTCAAGAACCTCAGTACCCTGCCTGACGACAACGCCGACATGACCTTGGTGGCCAACGGCCCCAACGGCGGGCGTATCGATTGGAGCGGTACCCTGAGCCTCGCGCCGATCGCCTCCGAAGGCACGCTGAAAGTTACCGACGGCAAGATGAAAGCGTTCTGGCCCTACGTACGCGACGCTGTGCCCCTGGTGCTGGAAGATGGCGTCATCAACCTCGACACCCATTACAAGCTCAGCCTGGCCAAAGAGACCGAGCTGTTGCTGGACCAAACCGCCGTGCGCATTGCGCCGTTCGCCATCAAGGCCCCCGACGGCCGAGCGCTGGCGCGCCTGGCCAGCCTGGAGGTCAGCGAAACCTCCATCGACCTGGCCAAGCAGTTGGTGACCGTCGGCAAGATCCGCAGCGAAAAACTCGAAACCTGGGCGGCACTGGAGAAGGATGGCCAGCTCGACTGGCAGAAGCTGTTCGCCAGCCAGCCGGCCAAGGCCACCCCCAAGGAAAAGACCGAGCCTGCCGCCGCCGAACCCACCGACAAGGAAAAGGCCGCCAAGGCGCCGAGCAAGCCCTGGCAGGTGTTGCTCAAGGACGTACAGGCGCGCAACTACATGATCCATCTGGCCGACCGTAGCCAGAAGGAACCTGTGGCGCTGGACGTCGGCCCGCTCAACCTTGACCTGCAGAACTTCGACAGCCTCAACCAGTCGCCCTTCACCCTCAAGCTCGATACCGGCGTGGGCAAGCAGGGCAAGCTGCAGGCTGCGGGCGAAGTCAACCTGGCACCGATCACCGCCAAGCTCGACGTGGCCACCCGCGACATCGACCTGCGCGTGGCCCAGGCCTACATCAACCCGTTCATTCGCCTGGAACTGCGCAGTGGCATGCTGTCCAGCGACCTCAAAGTGAACCTGAAGAGCACCGAACCGCTGGCGTTCGATATTGGCGGCAAGGCCCAGGTCAACCAGCTGCACACCCTGGACACCATCAAGAACCGCGACTTCGTCAAATGGCAGCAGGTCAACGTCGATGGCCTGTCCTATGTGCATGGCGACGCCCTGTCGATCGACAAGGTGACCCTGCTGCAACCCTATGCGCGCTTCATCATCAACGAAGACCGCACCACCAACGTGAGTGACCTGCTGATCCCGCAACCCGCCGGGGCGCCTGCGGCCTCCCAGAGCAAGCCTGCCACTGCCGGCAGCAGCAAGCCGCTGGGCATCCGCATCGGCCAGATCAGCATCAACGACGGCTCGGCCAACTTCGCCGACCTGACCCTGACCCCCAACTTCGCCACCGCCGTGCAACAGCTCAACGGCCAGATCGGCACCCTCGACAACCGCAAGCCGCAACCGGCCAAGGTAGACATAAAGGGCAAGGTCGACCGTTACGCGCCGGTGACCATCAAGGGCGCGCTCAACCCGTTCAACCCGCTGGCCAGCCTGGATATCGCCACCAGCTTCAAGCGCGTCGAACTGACCACCCTGACCCCCTACTCGGGCAAGTTCGCGGGCTTCCGCATTCGCAAGGGGCGCCTGAACCTCGACCTGCATTACCTGATCACCAACGGCCAGCTGAAAGCCGAGAACAAGCTGGTGGTCGAGCAACTGCAGTTGGGCGAGAAGGTCGACAGCCCGGACGCGGTGGACCTGCCGATCCGCCTGGCAGTGGCGCTGCTCAAGGATACCGAGGGCAAGATCTCCATCGAACTGCCGATCTCCGGCGACCTCAACAACCCGCAGTTCAGCGTGATGCCGATCGTCTGGCAGACCCTGCGCAACCTGGTGCTGCGCGCCGCCCAGGCGCCGTTCAAGTTCATTGGCGGGTTGGTTTCTGGCGGTGGTGCGCAAGATCTGGGCAATGTCTCGTTCGCCGCAGGTTCAAGCGAGCTCAGCAGCGACGCCCAGGCCTCGCTGGACAAACTGGCCTCTGCGCTCAAGTCGCGCCCGGAGCTGCGCCTGGAGATCGAAGGTACCGCCGCCCAAGGCAGCGATGGCCCGCTGATCGCCCAGCAGCGCCTGGAGCGCGAATACCAGGCCACCTGGTACAAGGTACTGCAGCGCCGTGGCGACAAGGTGCCGGCCAATCCGTCACTGCTGGTGGTTGATGACAGCGACAAGCCGCCCATGCTCGAAGGCATCTATCGCACCCGGCTGAAGCAGCAACCGCCCGCCGAGTGGGAAAAGCTCGGTCGTGATGAGCGCACCACCAAGCTGCGCGAGGCGGTGATCAAGTCCTGGGCCGAGAGTGCCCCGCTGCTGCGTACCCTCGGCCAGGAACGGGCCAGCAGCATCAAGGACTACCTGGTGGACAAAGGGCAGCTCGAAGATGACCGGGTGTACTTCATCGACGCATCCCTCGGCCAGGCCGAGAGTGATGGCCGGGTGGTAACACCGCTGCATCTGGATGCCGAGTAACTCGGCATCCGCCCATACCGCCCGATGATGCCTGTGCTGGGCTCATCGCTGGCAAGCCAGCTCCCACAGGGATCGCGTGATCGTCAAGGTCAACGCCGTACCTGTGGGAGCCGGCTTGCCGGCGATGAGGCCGACAGCCACAGCACAGGTAAGTCGCTCCCAGCGGCGCAGGATCAGCCACACCTGCGATCGCCATAAATCAAACACTCAAACCAACCGCTGCCCCGACACCGACGGGTGATACAGCGGCTGTACCTTGTTCCCCGCCGGGTCCAGCAAATGGAAGCTGCGCGCACCGTCGCCGTGGTTGAACGGGCGGTCGAGCAAAGTTACGCCTTGAGCCTTGAAGTACTGGTACCAGGCCTCCAGCTCCTCCACGCTGTCGACGATGAAGCCATAGTGATCCAGGGTTTGCAGGCCATTGGCAGCACCTGCGCCTCGCCCCAACGAGAGGTTGTCGTTACCGCAGGTGAGATAGACCAGGTCCTCGTTGGCGCGATTGAGTACTTCCATACCCAGCACATCGACATAGAAGCGCTCGCACTCCTCCAGATTGGGCACCAGCAGGGCAATGTGGCGCAGGCCGTTGAGTCGGCCCGGGCGGGCAGGTAGATCGGTCATGGTCAGGACTCCATTTTTGTATACAATTCGAGTGCGAATTTAAAACAAAAGGAAGCGCCTGTGTATAGCCTGTTTATCAAGACGCGCGTGAAGCCCGGTACGACCGAAGCCTTTCTCAGCGCCATCAAAGCCAATGCGGCTGCCTCGGTCGCTACCGAGCCAGGCTGCCTGGTGTTCGATGTGTCGGTGGACCGCGAAGACCCGCAGGTGATCTACCTGTACGAGATCTACCGCGACGACGCGGCCTACGAGGCACATACCCAGACCGCGCACTTTCGCGACAGCCGGCCATTGGTGGAGCCGTTGATCCTGGAGCAGGTGTGTTTCGAGAGTGATGTGATCGCCCGCAATCCCGGGGTCTGATGCATAAGCAAAAGCCCCGGCAGGTGCCGGGGCTTTTGCGTCAAAAGTGGCCAATTCCCTTTGGCCGACGGGACATCCCTTATTCGGACTTCAGGCCATCAGCCGAGACGGCCTGTACGCCCTTGATTTTCTTGGCGATGGCGATTGCCATCTCTTTCTGCGCATCGGTAATCGCCGTTTCGGACGACAGCGACACAACGCCCTTGTTGGTTTCGACCTTGATATCGCTGCCCGGTACGCCTTTCTCGGTCATCAGGTCAGCCTTCACCTTGGTGGTGATCCAGGTATCGGAGGTAGCTTCCTTGGCTTTGGTCACCTCACCGGCCGCAAGCGTCATCGGGGCCTGGGTGGACTGGGCAGCAAACGCCGCGTTAGCCATGGTCAGGGTCAGCGCGGTAGCAGTAGCGGCAGCAATGGCGAATTTCTTCATGAGAGTCACTCCTGTTTTTCGAAAGGTCTGCGCCGTGGTTCCTGGCGTCAGGTAGGAGTGATATTGCAGGGGCTGTGCCAGGTTTTTGTATTTAAATTAATCCTTATAAATCAGTTACTTATAAAAATCGCACGACATGATGGATCGTGCAATTTGCAAGTATGAGGGTATTGTTGAGTGCAAGTTGCAAGCTCGCCCGCAGGAAATGTGCCCAGCCTCCAGCGGCTCGACGGGCATGACCGACGCCCATAAAAAAAGGACCCCGAAGGGTCCTTCTTTGCAGCATCGAAATGCTTAGACGCCCGATGCCTTGGCAGCGGCAACGTCTTTGATCGACAGCTTGATACGGCCGCGGTTGTCCACGTCCAGTACCAGTACTTCGACTTCCTGGCCTTCCTTCAGGATGTCGGTGACCTTCTCTACACGCGCATCGCTGAGCATGGAGATGTGCACCAGGCCGTCCTTGCCCGGCAGGATGTTGACGAAGGCGCCGAAGTCGACGATGCGCTCGACCTTGCCGACGTAGATCTTGCCGATTTCGGCTTCAGCGGTGATGCCCAGGATGCGCTGCTTGGCAGCTTCAGCCGCTTCCTTGGTTTCGCCGAAGATCTTGATCGAACCGTCGTCTTCGATGTCGATCGAAGCCTTGGTCTCTTCACAGATACCGCGGATGGTGGCGCCGCCTTTACCGATGACGTCACGGATCTTGTCGGTGTCGATCTTCATCGCGATCATGGTCGGTGCGTTGGCCGACAGCTCGGTGCGCGACTGGCCAATGATCTGGTTCATCTGGCCGAGGATGTTCAGGCGCGCTTCCAGGGCCTGGCCCAGGGCGATTTCCATGATCTCTTCGGTGATGCCGTTGATCTTGATGTCCATCTGCAGCGCGGTAACACCTTTGGCGGTACCAGCTACCTTGAAGTCCATGTCGCCCAGGTGGTCTTCGTCACCCAGGATGTCGGTCAGAATGGCGAACTTCTCGCCTTCCTTGACCAGGCCCATGGCGATACCGGCCACCGGTGCTTTCATCGGCACACCAGCGTCCATCAGGGCCAGGGAAGCGCCACAGACCGAAGCCATGGAGCTGGAGCCGTTGGACTCGGTGATTTCCGATACGACGCGGATGGTGTACGGGAACACGTCAGCGGCCGGCAGCATGGCCTGGACCGAACGACGGGCCAGACGGCCGTGACCGATTTCGCGACGGCCAGCACCGCCCATGCGGCCACACTCGCCTACCGAGAACGGTGGGAAGTTGTAGTGCAGCATGAAGGGGTCTTTCTTCTCGCCTTCGAGGGTGTCCAGCAGCTGGGCGTCACGCGCGGTGCCGAGGGTGGCAACCACCAGGGCCTGGGTTTCGCCACGGGTGAACAGGGCCGAACCGTGGGTCTTCGGCAGTACGCCGACTTCGATGTTCAGCGGACGCACGGTCTTGGTGTCGCGGCCGTCGATACGTGGCTTGCCGTTGACGATGTTTTCGCGAACGGTGCGGTATTCGATCTCGCCGAAGATGTCTTTGACTTCACCGGCCGATGGCTGGCCTTCTTCACCGGAGAACTTGGCAACCGCCTGGTCGCGCAGCTCGCCCAGGCGCGCGTAACGGTCGGCCTTGACGGTGATGGTGTAGCCCTGGGAGACCGCCTCGCCGAACTCGGCGCGGATGGCGTTGAACAGCTCGGTGTTGGCAACGGCCGGTTTCCAGTCCCAGGTCGGCTTGGCGGCTTCGGCAGCCAGCTCTTTGACAGCCTTGATCACGGCCTGGAATTCGTCGTGGGCGAACAGCACGGCGCCCAGCATCTGGTCTTCGGTCAGCTCTTTGGCTTCCGATTCAACCATCAGTACGGCATCGGCGGTACCGGCGACGACCATGTCCAGGCTCGAAGCGGCCTGCTGCTCGTAAGTCGGGTTCAGCAGGTAGCCGGTGCTTTCGTGGAAGGCAACGCGGGCGGCGCCGATCGGGCCTTCAAACGGAATGCCGGAAATGGCCAGGGCAGCCGAGGTACCGATCATCGCAGCGATGTCCGGATCGGTCTTCTTGCTGGTGGAAACCACGGTGCAGACGACCTGCACTTCGTTCATGAAACCTTCTGGGAACAGCGGGCGGATCGGGCGGTCGATCAGGCGCGAAGTCAGGGTTTCTTTTTCGGATGGGCGGCCTTCACGCTTGAAGAAACCACCTGGGATCTTGCCAGCGGCGTAGGTCTTTTCCTGGTAGTGCACGGACAGCGGGAAGAAGCCCTTGCTCGGGTCTGCATGCTTGGCACCGACCACGGTCACCAGCACGGTGACATCGTTGTCGACGGTGACCAGCACGGCGCCGGTGGCCTGACGGGCAATGCGGCCCGTTTCGAGGGTAACGGTCGATTGACCGAACTGGAATTGCTTGATTACCGGGTTCACGGTTTCCTACCTTTTTCAGTGGCTCTGGGGGAACTGGTTTCTTGCGAATTCTTGGGCAGAACAGGGAATCGGCCCCGTTGACCGTCCAGATACAACACGAGGCTGGGAGCCTGGCGCCGAGCGGAAATCCCGCTCGGCATTGCCAGGCTGCCAACCTCGAAGATACGCATGGCGTGCCCAACGGAAACGCTGCCAGGCAGCGTTGCCGATGAATCCGCCATGCACACCACTGACCAGGCCGCTATTAGCGACGCAGGCCCAGGCGACCGATCAGGGCGCTGTAACGAGTGGTGTCTTTGCCCTTCAGGTAGTCCAGCAGCTTACGACGCTGGTTAACCATACGGATCAGGCCACGACGCGAGTGGTGGTCTTTGCCGTTGGCCTTGAAGTGGCCTTGCAGCTTGTTGATGTTCGCGGTCAGCAGAGCAACCTGAACTTCCGGGCTACCAGTATCGCCAGCAGCTTGCTGGTAGTCGGCAACGATTTGAGCTTTTTCTTCAACGCTGAGGGCCATGTGGCTTCTCCTGATAAACGGATCCCGCAAGCGGGGTCCAATAGGCCAGGGACTTGATCCCTGTATTAATAAAAAAGGTGTGACCGTGCCTACTGACAGCCACCCTTGTATCCGCAGGCTTTAGCCGAAGCCTGGGCCTGCGGTTTCGGTCATTCCGACCGAATCAGCCGACGTGGCGCCACGCGCCCGTCTTCGCTCACTTCACCGATACCGATGAAGCGACCGTTGTGATCCTGTACGCGGACCATGCCGAACTGCGGCGCATCCGGAGCACGCACGGCCTGGCCATGCAGCCAGTAGAACGCACTGTGCTCGGAAAGGCTCAACAGCGGCCAGTCCTGCAGCCCGCTGTCGGACGGCATGAGGAAGCGATCAAGCGCTTCGTTGCCACCTTCGGCGTGGGCCTGTTCGAGCTCCTCGAGGGTCACGGTCTGTGCCAGTGCGAAGGGCCCGGCCTGGGTCCTGCGCAGCTCGGCGACATAGGCACCGCAGCCAAGTGCCTCGCCAATATCCTCCACCAGGGTGCGGATATAGGTGCCTTTGCTGCATCCTACGCTCAGCCGTGCACGGGTGCCTTCGCACTCGAGCAACTCCAAGCGGCCAATAGTAACAGAACGCGCCTCGCGCTCCACTACCTCTCCTGCACGTGCCAGCTTGTAAAGCGGCTGGCCGTCACGCTTGAGCGCCGAGTACATCGGCGGTATCTGGCTGATCGGGCCGCGAAAACGCGGCAGCACTGCCTCGATGTCGGCGCGACCGACGGTCACCTCACGGGTCTGCAGGACTTCGCCCTCGGCATCACCGGTGTTGGTAGTCTGCCCCATCTGCATAACCGTTTCGTAGCCCTTGTCGGACTCGAGCAGGTATTGCGAGAACTTGGTCGCTTCACCGAAGCACAGCGGCAGCACGCCGCTGGCCAGCGGGTCGAGGCTGCCGGTGTGGCCGGCCTTCTCGGCATTGAGCAACCAGCGAACCTTCTGCAACGCGGCGTTGGAGGTGAACCCCAGCGGCTTGTCGAGCAGGATGATGCCGCTGACGTTGCGGCGGATACGTTTGACCTGGGCCACCGCTTACTCCTTGGCGCCCGGCTCGTCGGCATCCTTGTGCAGACGGTCTTCGGCGACCGCCCGCTCGATCAGTGCCGACAGGTGCACGCCACGGCTGACGCTTTCATCGAAGTGGAAATGCAGTTGCGGCACGCTGCGCAGCTGCATCGAGCGGCCCAGGTGCAGGCGCAGGAAGCTGGCGGCACTGTTGAGGGCCTTGAGCGACTGCTGCACGGCGTCCGGGGTTTCTTCACCCATGACGGTGATGAAAACCTTGGCATGGCCCACGTCGCGGCTGACGTCGACGGCGGTGATGGTCACCAGGCCCACGCGTGGGTCCTTGACTTCGCGGCGGATCAGTTCGGCCAGCTCACGCTGCATCTGATCGCCGATACGTTGGGTACGGCTGTATTCTTTTGCCATTTTTGCTACCTGTTTCTAAAGCGGCAAACGCCCGGTTCAGACACAAGCCTGACCGGGCGCTACCTGCAGAGGCGCTGCCAACCGCCGTACGACGGGGGTTGGCAGCGGGCTCGCCCTTAAAGGGTACGAGCCACCTGGACTTTCTCGAAGACTTCGATCTTGTCGCCGACCTTGACGTCGTTGTAGCTCTTGACGCCAATACCGCACTCCATGCCGTTACGCACTTCGGCAGCATCGTCCTTGAAGCGACGCAGCGATTCCAGCTCGCCTTCGAAGATCACAACGTCGTCGCGCAGTACGCGGATCGGACGGTTGCGGTACACGGTACCCTCGATGACCATACAGCCAGCGATGGCGCCGAACTTCGGCGAACGGAACACGTCACGCACTTCGGCGACACCCAGGATGTTCTCGCGAACATCGCTGCCGAGCATGCCGGTCAGGGCTTTCTTGACGTCTTCGATGATGTCGTAGATCACGTTGTAGTAACGCATATCCAGACCTTCCTGCTCGACGATCCGGCGCGCACCGGCATCGGCACGCACGTTGAAGCCGAACAGCACCGCGTTCGAGGCCAGTGCCAAGTTGGCGTCGCTTTCGGTGATACCACCGACGCCGCCACCGATCACACGTACCTGAACTTCGTCGTTGCCCAGGCCGCCGAGCGAGCCCTGCAGCGCTTCCAGGGAGCCACGAACATCGGTCTTGAGGACGATGTTGAGGGTCTTCTTCTCTTCCTGACCCATGGTCTCGAAGATGTTTTCCAGCTTGCCGGCGTGAGCACGGGCCAGCTTGACCTCACGGAACTTGCCTTGACGGAACAGGGCAACTTCACGGGCTTTCTTCTCGTCGGCCACCACGGACATTTCGTCACCGGCGTCCGGGGTGCCATCCAGGCCGAGGATCTCGACCGGGATCGACGGGCCGGCTTCCTTCACAGGCTTGCCGTTCTCGTCGAGCATGGCGCGCACGCGGCCATAGTTGGAGCCGACCAGGACCATGTCGCCCTGACGCAGGGTGCCGTCCTGAACCAGGATGGTGGCAACCGGGCCACGGCCTTTGTCCAGACGCGATTCAACCACGACACCGCGACCTGGAGCAGTCGGGGTGGCGGTCAGTTCGAGAATCTCGGCCTGCAGCAGTACGGCTTCGAGCAGTTCGTCGACACCAGTACCCATCTTCGCCGACACCTTGACGAACGGCGTGTCACCACCCCAGTCCTCGGAGGTGACGCCTTCGACGGCCAGCTCGTTGCGGATGCGATCAAGGTCGGCACCCGGCTTGTCGATCTTGTTCACGGCAACCACCAGCGGCACGCCAGCAGCCTTGGCATGCTGAACGGCTTCGCGGGTCTGCGGCATCACGCCGTCGTCCGCCGCCACCACCAGGATGACGATGTCGGTGGCCTTGGCACCACGGGCACGCATCTGAGTGAACGCAGCGTGGCCTGGGGTGTCGAGGAAGGTAACCATGCCACGGTCGGTTTCGACGTGGTAGGCACCGATGTGCTGGGTGATACCACCGGCTTCGCCAGCGGCAACCTTGGCACGACGGATGTAGTCGAGCAGCGAGGTCTTACCATGGTCAACGTGACCCATGACGGTAACGACCGGCGCGCGCGATTCGACTTCACCTTCGAATTTCAGCGATTCGGCCAGGGAGTCTTCCAGGGCGGTATCGCTGACCAGGGTGACCTTGTGACCCAGCTCTTCTGCTACCAGCTGAGCGGTTTCCTGGTCGAGCACCTGGTTGATGGTGACCGGAGTGCCCATCTTGAACATGAACTTGACGACTTCAGCACCTTTGACCGACATGCGCTGGGCCAGGTCCGAAACCGTGATGGTCTCGCCGATGGTCACGTCACGGATGACGGGGCCGGACGGGCTCTGGAAGCCATGCTGGTTGCGCTTCTTGCCTTTGCTCTTGCCACCGCGGCCACGACGGAAACCATCGCTTTCTTCTTCGGTGGTACGTGGCGCGGCACGTGGAGTCGGAGCCTTTTCCTTCTCCTTGACCTTGACCTTGACCGACATGCGCGGCGCTTCGCCACGGCCGGCAGCAGCTGGACCACCACCACGACGATCGTCATCACGGCTGCGGCTTTCGTTGCGACGGGTCTCGTCTTTCTTGCGCTCGGCAGCACGTGCGGCGGCGTCTTCGGACACCGGCGCATTGGCCACTACCGGGGCAGCAACAGCGGCAGGCTCGGCCTTGGCTACCGGGGCAGCGGCCGGGGCATCGGCGGCCTGACGGCGTGCCTGCTCCTCGTTGCGCTGGCGCACTTCGGCTTCGACCTTCTCGCGAGCGGCGTTTTCAGCCGCGCGGCGCTCTTCCTGCTCGCGCTTCTGCTCAGCCTGGATCTCTTCCGGGCTGCGCTGCACGAATACTTTCTTCTTGCGTACTTCTACGCTGATGCTCTTGCTACCGGCGACACGCAGGGTGCTGGTGGTCTTGCGCTGCAAGGTAATCTTGCGCGGCTCTTCCGCCTTGCTCTTGTGGCTGCTCTTCAAATGGGTCAGCAGGGTCTGCTTCTCATTATCGGTCACTACCTGACCGGCGTCGGTGTGCGGCAGACCTGCCTCACGCATCTGCTGCAGCAGGCGCTCTACCGGTGCCTCGACCTCTTGGGCCAGTTCTTTCACCGTGACTTGCGTCATGCACTTCTCTCCTCAGGCCGCGCCTAATTACTCGAACCAGTGGGCTCGGGCGGCCATGATCAACTTGCCGGCACGCTCTTCGTCGATGCCGTCGATGTCGAGCAGATCGTCGATCGACTGCTCGGCCAGGTCTTCGCGGTTAACCACGCCGCGCACCGCCAGTTCGGCCGCCAGGTCCTTGTCCATGCCCTCGAGGGAGAGCAGGTCTTCGGCCGGATGGGCGTCTGCCAGTTTTTCTTCGGTAGCGATGGCCTTGGTCAACAAACGGTCCTTGGCTCGAGCGCGGAGCTCATTGACGATTTCTTCGTCAAAGCCATCGATGTTGAGCATTTCTTCCAACGGTACGTAGGCAATTTCTTCAAGGTTGGTGAAGCCTTCGTCGACCAGCACTTGTGCCAGTTCTTCGTCGACTTCCAGTTCCTCGACAAAATTACGCAGGATGTCGCCGGTTTCAGCCTGTTGCTTGGCCTGGATGTCCGACTCGGTCATCACGTTCAGGGTCCAGCCGGTCAGCTGACTGGCCAGACGAACGTTCTGACCGCCACGACCAATGGCCTGAGCCAGGTTGTCGGCACCAACGGCGATATCCATCGCATGGGCGTCTTCGTCAACGATGATCGCGGCAACCTCTGCCGGCGACATGGCGTTGATGACGAACTGCGCCGGGTTCTCGTCCCACAGGACGATATCCACACGCTCGCCACCCAGCTCGCCGGATACGGCTTGGACGCGCGAACCACGCATGCCGATACAGGCACCTTGTGGGTCGATGCGCTTGTCCTTGGAGCGGACGGCGATCTTGGCACGCGATCCCGGATCACGGGAGGCGGCCATGACTTCGATGAGGCCTTCGGCGATTTCCGGCACTTCGATGGTGAACAGCTCGATCAGCATCTGCGGCGCAGTGCGCGACAGAATCAGCTGTGGGCCACGGTTCTCGGTGCGGATTTCCTTGAGCAGTGCACGCAGGCGCACACCGACCCGGAAGGTCTCACGGGGAATGATGTCTTCACGGGCCAGCAGCGCTTCGGCGTTGTTGCCCAGGTCGACGATGACGTTGTCGCGGGTGACCTTCTTCACGGTACCGGAGATGATCTCGCCAACGCGTTCGCGGTAGGCGTCGACCACCTGGGCGCGCTCAGCTTCGCGAACCTTCTGCACGATGACTTGCTTGGCGGTTTGCGCAGCAATGCGACCGAACTCGATCGATTCGATCTTCTCTTCGATCACGTCGCCAACTTTGGCTTCAGGATGACTTTCCTGAATCTTTGCTGGCCAGACCTCGATTGCCGGATCATCCAGATCCGCTTCCTCGACGACCGTCCAGCGACGGAACGTTTCGTAGCTACCGGTGTGGCGGTTGATTTCCACACGCAGGTCGACTTCGTCCTCAAAACGCTTTTTGGTTGCAGTGGCCAGAGCCACTTCCAGCGCCTCGAAAATGACGCCGGGCGGTACACCCTTTTCGTTGGATACCGATTCAACAACCAGCAGTACTTCTTTGCTCATCGTACGCCTCGCCTTGCGCAAGCCATTGGGCCCGTTAGTTCCGCCGGGCCCGGCACGTCTCAGTCAAAACTGGGAATAATATTGGCCTTGTCGATCGAGTCGATCGGCAGCAGGAACTCATGGTTATCCACCTGGACCACCACATCCTGCTCCTCCACACCGCGGAGAAGGCCCTGGAAGTTACGACGACCTTCGAAGGGCGTACGCAGCTTGATCTTCACTTGCTCGCCGGCATGCGAGGCAAACTGTTCCAGAGTGAACAGCGGGCGATCCATGCCTGGAGAGGAAACCTCGAGGGTGTATTCACTGCTGATCGGGTCTTCCACATCCAGGATGGCACTGGCCTGACGGCTGACCGCTTCGCAGTCCTCCACCAGAATGCCGCCTTCCTTGTCGATGTAGATACGCAGTACCGAATGCTTACCTTGGGAGACGTATTCGATCCCCCAGCACTGATAGCCCAGCCCCTCGACCACTGGGGCCAACAAGGCCTGCAACTGTTCTAGCTTGCTCGACACCTGAACCCCCTCGTGCATGCTGTGCAAATAAAAAATGGGCGAAGCGCCCATCCCTGAAAGCGCCGTAGGACAACGACGCCGAAAACTGTTGGCTAGCAAAAAGCCCCTGAAAAGGGGCTCCGCTGAAGCTGGTTGCGGGGGCTGGATTTGAACCAACGACCTTCGGGTTATGAGCCCGACGAGCTACCAAGCTGCTCCACCCCGCGACAAAGCTGGGGCGAAAGTATAAGACCGAACCCCCTTGAGGGTCAATCCAACCTCCACCTACAAGAAAGCCCGCTTAAAGCGGGCTCTCTTGCTTCAATTGGTACCGAGAAGGGGACTCGAACCCCTACACCCTATGGGCACAACCACCTCAAGGTTGCGTGTCTACCAATTCCACCACCTCGGCAATACTACATTTGAAACCCGTTACTGCTGCTCTTTGGCCGGAGGAGGTACGTCACCAGAGTTGGTGGTTTCGCTCTTCTGCTGCTGGAGCACCGGTACATCATCGTTGACTGCCGGCTTTTGCTCTTTGACTTCCAGCACTGCTGGATCTGGCAGACCAGCTTGAGTCAGCTGGTGAGCCTGCTGCTTGGCGAAGTATCCTAACCCAAGTGCAGTCAAAAAGAAAGTGGCGGCAAGTATAGCAGTAACTTTACTCAAAAAGGTAGCGGAACCTTGGCTTCCGAACACAGTATTTGAAGCACCTGCGCCGAAAGATGCACCAGCTTCCGCACCTTTACCCTGTTGCAGCAGCACCATTACTACCAGTGCCAACGCCGCCAACAGATGAAAAACAACTACGACTGTTTCCAGCATTGTTCAGTTTCCTGCGGCGCGACAAATTGCACCGAATTCGTCTGCATTCAGGGACGCTCCACCAATGAGCCCCCCATCGATATCCGGCATGCCGAACAGTTCGGCCGCATTGGCCGCCTTCACGCTGCCGCCGTAGAGAAGCTGCACGTTAGCTGCAACTTCGGCGTCCTTCGCCGCCAACTGCTCACGGATGGCTGCATGCACATCCTGGGCTTGCTGTGGCGAGGCCGTCAAACCAGTACCGATGGCCCATACAGGCTCATAGGCAATTACTGCATTGGCAAAAGCGGCAATACCGAACGCGTCGATAACACTGCTTAGTTGACGCCCTACAACTTCAAGCGTCTTGCCTGCCTCGCGCTCCTCGAGAGTTTCCCCTATACAGAGCACTGGCGTCAAACCACTTTTCTGAGCAGCTGCAAACTTTTGATTCAGCACTTCGTTAGTTTCACCAATAATTTGGCGACGCTCGGAGTGCCCGACCAGAACATATTTGCAACCAACTTCAGCCAACTGACTCGGTGCAACTTCGCCGGTCAGCGCGCCTTGTTCAGGCTGTACAGCAGAATTCTGTGCGCCGACGGTGATTCCCTTTCCTTCCAGGCCCTTGATCACTTGATCAATGAACAGGAATGGCGGAAACACCGCGACTTCCACACCGCTTGGCAGGGGCATATTGCCCAAGCCCTGAGTCAGCTCAGCGACGCTGGCGCGGGTACCGTGCATCTTCCAGTTACCAGCTACCATGGGGCGACGCATGCTTTACCTCGTCGGTCAAAGTGGGCGCAGATCTTACCCAACCCGATCTGCGCTGGCAAGCCTCTTCAGGCACAAACTTCAGCGACCAGCTTGGCCAGGGCTTCGGCATGGCCACGCACCTGGTTTTCGTCGTCGCCCTCGACCATCACGCGCACCAGTGGCTCGGTGCCGGACTTGCGCAACAGCACACGCCCGCGGCCCGCCATGTCTTCGGTCGCCTTGTCGCTTGCGGCTTTCACCAGCGGGTTTTTCAACGGGTCGCTCTTGCCTGCTTCGAAGCGCACATTGATCAACACCTGAGGGCACTTGCGCACGCCCTGGCGCGCCTGGGCAAGGGTTTCGCCGCGACGCTTGAGGGCCATCAGCACCTGCAGCGCGGCGATGATCGCATCACCGGTGGTGGTGTGGTTACAGCACACGACATGCCCGGAGTTTTCACCCCCCAGCAGCCACTCACGCTCAATCAGTTCGGCCATGACATAGCGGTCGCCGACTTTCGCCCGCACGAACGGAATGTCCAGTTCCTTGAACGCCAGCTCCAGGCCGAGGTTGCTCATCAAGGTACCCACCACGCCGCCCTGCAGCTTGCCGCGCTCGTGCAGGTCGCGACCGATGATGTACAGCAGTTCGTCACCGTCGACGATGGCGCCGGTGTGATCGACCATCAGCACCCGGTCGCCATCACCGTCGAAGGCGATACCCAGGTCGGCATGCCCGACCAGCACCGCAGCCTGCAACGACTCGATGTGCGTCGAACCGCAGCCCTCGTTGATGTTCAGGCCATCCGGTGCAGCATGCAGCACCGTCACATCGGCGCCCAGTTCACGGAACACGCTGGGGGCAACTTTGTAGGTGGCGCCATGGGCGCAATCCACCACGACCTTGAGGCCTTCAAAACTGGTGCTGGTAGGCACGCTGCTCTTGCAGAACTCGATATAGCGGCCGGCCGCATCGTTGATGCGCGAAACCTTGCCCAGCTTGCCCGAATCGACGACGGTCATCGGCTGGTCGAGCAACTCCTCGATCATCAGCTCGACTTCGTCCGGCAGCTTGGTGCCATTGCCCGAGAAGAACTTGATGCCATTGTCGTCGTGCGGGTTGTGCGACGCACTGATGACGATCCCGGCTTCGGCGTGGAAGGTGCGGGTGAGGTAGGCGATCGCTGGGGTCGGCATCGGCCCGAGCAGCATCACGTCGGCACCGGCGGCAGAAAGGCCGGCCTCGAGCGCCGACTCGAACATGTAGCCGGAGATACGGGTGTCCTTGCCGACCAGTACACGGCAGTGGCCCTGCTTGCGGAAGGCCATGCCCGCGGCCCAGCCGAGTTTCAGCATGAAGTCCGGGGTGATGGGGAACTGGCCAACGCGACCACGGATACCATCGGTACCAAAGTATTTTCTGCTCATAGGGACTCCAGTTTTCTTATTCGGCGCTCTGCACGGCGGCGATCATGCGCACTACATCGACCGTTTCGGCGACATCATGAACGCGCAGGATGCTCGCGCCCTTGGTCATGGCCAATGCCGCCAGCGCCAGGCTGCCGTAGAGCCGCTCACCTACCGGGCGATCCAGCGTGAGGCCAATCATGCTCTTGCGCGAGACGCCCACCAACAGCGGCCGCCCAAGGCGGTAAAGCGCTTCCATGTGTTTGAACAGGCTCAGGTTGTGCTCGAGGGTCTTGGCAAACCCGAACCCGGGATCGAGGACGATACGATCGGCGTCGATGCCGACCGCCGCACAGGCCGCCATGCGCTGCTCAAGATAGCGCACGACATCGGCGGTCACATCCTCGTAATGTGGATTGTCCTGCATGTTGCCCGGCTCGCCGCGCATGTGCATCAGGCACACCGGCAGCCCTGTAGCGGCAGCCGCATCAAGCGCACCGTCGCGCTCCAGGGCGCGCACGTCGTTGATCAGGCCGGCGCCGACGCGGGCCGACTCGCGCATGACTGCGGGCGTCGAGGTATCCACGGAGATGATCACATCAAGGCGGCTGCTGATCGCTTCGACGATGGGCGCCACGCGCTCCAGTTCCTCGAGGGGCGAAACAGCCCGGGCACCGGGACGCGTGGACTCGCCACCGACATCGACCAGGGTCGCGCCGGCGGACACCATCGCCTCGGCGTGACGCAGCGCTGCGTCGCGCTGGCTGAAGCGCCCGCCGTCGGAGAAGGAATCGGGGGTGATATTGAGGATACCCATGACATGGGTACGGGACAAATCAAGAACCCGGTTGCCGCAAGGCAACCGGGTCGGGTACTGCTGTGAACTCATGGCTACCCTTAGTGTTGAGCCGCTGGGCCGCCGATAGGCGACTCTGGACGATCACCCTGGGAGGCCTGGTTGCCGGAAGTGCCGGCATCATTGTCCCAGTCACGCGGTTCACGTGGAGTACGGCCTGCCATGATGTCGTCGATCTGGTCGGCATCGATGGTTTCGTACTTCATCAATGCTTCGGCCATGGCGTCGAGCTTGTCACGGTTGTCGGTGAGGATCTGCTTGGCGGTGGCGTAGCACTGATCGATGATCGCGCGCACTTCCGAGTCGATCATCTTGGCGGTCTCGCCCGACACGCTGGCGTGCTGGCTGCCAGCACTGCGGCCGAGGAACACTTCGCCCTCTTCTTCCGCGTACATCAGCGGCCCGAGCTTCTCGGACAGGCCCCACTTGGTGACCATGTTCCGGGCAATCTGGCTGGCACGCATGATGTCGTTGGAGGCACCGGTGGTGACGCCATCGAAGCCCAGGGTCATTTCTTCGGCGATACGACCACCGTACAGCGAGCAGATCTGGCTGATCAGCGCGCGCTTGGACAGGCTGTAGCGGTCTTCTTCCGGCAGGAACATGGTCACACCCAGCGCGCGACCACGCGGGATGATCGACACCTTGTAGACAGGATCATGCTCAGGTACAACGCGACCAACGATGGCGTGACCGGCTTCGTGATAAGCGGTGTTCTGCTTCTCTTTCTCGGACATGACCATGGTCTTGCGCTCGGCGCCCATCATGATCTTGTCCTTGGCCAGCTCGAACTCCTTCATCTCGACCACGCGCTTGCTGGAGCGAGCGGCGAACAGCGACGCCTCGTTGACCAGGTTGGCCAGATCGGCACCGGAGAAACCAGGGGTACCGCGAGCAATGACCGCCGGGTTGACGTTCTCGCCAATCGGGACCTTGCGCATGTGGACCTTGAGGATCTGCTCACGACCACGGATGTCCGGCAGGCCGACCACCACCTGGCGGTCGAAGCGGCCCGGGCGCAGCAGCGCCGGGTCGAGTACGTCCGGACGGTTGGTGGCGGCGATGACGATGATGCCATCGTTCATCTCGAAGCCATCCATCTCCACCAGCAGCTGGTTGAGGGTCTGCTCGCGCTCGTCGTGACCGCCGCCCATGCCGGCGCCACGGTGGCGACCGACGGCGTCGATTTCGTCGATGAAGATGATGCAAGGGGCGTGCTTCTTCGCCTGCTCGAACATGTCGCGCACACGGCTGGCACCGACACCTACGAACATTTCGACGAAGTCGGAACCCGAGATAGTGAAGAACGGCACCTTGGCTTCGCCGGCGATGGCTTTGGCCAGCAGGGTCTTACCGGTACCTGGCGGGCCCACCATCAGCACGCCACGCGGGATACGGCCACCCAGGCGCTGGAACTTGCCCGGGTCGCGCAGGAACTCGACCAGCTCGCCAACCTCTTCCTTGGCCTCGTCGCAACCCGCGACGTCAGCCAGCGTGGTCTTGACCTGATCTTCGGAGAGCAGGCGCGCCTTGCTCTTGCCAAAGCTCATCGGCCCGCCTTTACCGCCGGCACCGCCCTGCATCTGGCGCATGAAGAACATGAACACGGCGATGATCACCAGGATCGGGAAGCTTGCCACCAGCAACTGAGTCCAGATGCTCTGCTGCTCGGGCTGCTTGCCTTCGACGGTCACGTGGTTGTCGACCAGGTCGCCGATCAGGCCGTTGTCAGTGATGGCCGGGCGGACGGTCTTGAAGTTGTCGCCGTCGGTGCGCTTGCCGGTAATGATGTAGCCGTCGACGGTCACGCGCTCGACCTTGCCATCCTTGACCTGCTGGATGAAGTCGGAATAGTTGAGGGTCTGCGGCTCGTTAGGGCTGGAGAAGTTGTTCATCACCGTCACCAGGACGGCGGCGATGATCAACCACAGGATCAGATTCTTTGCCATGTCGTTCAATTCGCTACCCTCTGAGGCCGGCGCACGACGCAGCCGTGCCTCGCATGATATTCATCGCCCTAACTTACTACATTACCTACGCAACCGCAGGCACCGTCTGTAACCCTTTGTGAAAGCTAGACTACACGAAGTTCGGACGATCCAGACGGGGTGGCTGATTGGAATTAACTATCGGCCACCCCGCAGCACGCCTTTCATGCCCCTTTGAAACCCTTGCCCAACAGGTACTGTTCGCGGGAGCGATCCCGCGAGGACGATGGCTTGCGCATCTGCACCTTGTCGAACTTGCTGCGCACGTCCTTCAGGTACATGTCGAAACCTTCGCCCTGGAAGATCTTGATCAGGAAATCCCCGCCTGGCTTGAGCACGCGGGTTGCCAGATCCAGGGCCAGCTCACAGAGGAACATGGCGCGCGGCATGTCCACCGCGGGCGTACCACTCATATTGGGGGCCATATCGGAAATCACAAGGTCTACGTGCGAATCGCCGACCGCTTGCAGGATTTGCTGCAGCACTTCGTCCTGGGTGAAGTCACCCTGGATGAAGGTCACGTCCGGGATCGAGTCCATTTCCAGGATGTCCGAGGCGATCAACCGCCCTTGACCACCAATCAGACGACTGGTCACCTGCGACCAGCCACCTGGCGCTGCGCCGAGGTCGATCACGCTCATGCCGGGACGGATCAGGCGGTCTTTCTCCTGGATCTCCAGCAGTTTGTAGCTCGCACGGGAGCGGTAGCCATCCTTCTGCGCCTGCTTCACAAAAGGGTCGTTAAAATGCTCGCGCAGCCAGTTGGCGCTGCTTTTGGAACGTTGTACCACGGGGCACCTCGATGATATGCGTCGTGTTTGACTGGGCGGAGCCAGGGGCCCTCGGGTAAAATGCCCGTCAATTTTACAGAATCAGACGAAAAGGGTCAGATTATGCCGCTCAATAACGAGCAGAAGAAGCAATACAAGTCCATTGGTCATGACCTGAAGCCGGTCCTGATCGTTGCTGGCAACGGTGTGAACGAAGGCGTCGCCGCCGAACTGGAGCGCGCCCTGGCCGATCACGAGCTGATCAAGGTCGAAATCCGTTCGGAAGACCGTGAAGAGCGCGCCGCCGCGATCGCCGAACTGTGCAAGGTCGGCCGCGCCGAGCTGGTGCAGACCATCGGCAAGAAAGCGCTGATCTACCGCAAGAACCCACAGCCGAACAAGCAGCTGTCCAACATCCACCGCTTCAAGTAAGGGTGGCGCCGATCAGTGGCGCGCCTTGCGCGCCCTGACCGGAACTGGCTGGGCCACCAGCACGATGCCGGAAAAACCCAGCACCAGGAAGCAGAACATCTGCCAGCGTTCGCCCACGGAAATACCGTAGCGCAGCGTGTAGTAGCTGACACAGGCAGCAAAGCCAAGCAGCAACATCTGCCCACGGAACTGCTGCCACCAGGCCGCCAGGCCGTCCACCCTCGCCAATACCGCCAGCTGGGTCAACAGCCCGAGCATTGCCACGCCGATCAACCAGCGGTCGATCTGCGCGGCCACATCATGCACCAGCAACGGCGCAAGGCCACTGACCTTGAGCGCCGGCACCAGCCCCACATGGAACACCCACAGGCCACCGACCCAGAATACCTGGGCCAGTTGCCAGAGGATCCCCTCAAGGGATGGCGCCCGCAGGCGCCGGTCAGATGTGCTGGACTTCGACAATCTCGTACTCGACAGTGCCGCTTGGCGTCTTGATGACGACTACGTCGCCTTCTTCCTTGCCGATGATGGCCTTGGCGATAGGCGCACCGCTCGAGAGCTTGCCTTGCTTCACGTCAGCTTCATCCTCACCGACGATCTGGTATTTCACCCGTTCGTCGGTCTCGGTATTGGCCAGCTCCACGGTGGTACCGAAGATGACCTTGCCGGTGTGGGCAATAGTGGTCACATCGATTACCACAGAGTTCTGCAGACGGCCTTCGATATCACGGATACGCGCCTCGACCATGCCTTGCTCTTCGCGGGCGGCGTGGTATTCGGCGTTTTCCTTGAGGTCACCCAGCTCACGGGCTTCACCGATCGCCTGGCTCAGGCGCGGGCGCTCGGTCTTGCTCAGGAACAGGTGCTCCTCTTCCAGGGCGCGAGCGCCCTGGACGGTCATCGGGTACTTGGTAATGCTCATGCTTTGAGTCCTGCATGCAGATCCTGCAAGCGACGAACGGTCTTTTCAGGGCCGAATTTCAGCGCTTCGCAGATGGCTTCACCAGCCGCAATGGTAGTGGTGCAGTAAATCTTGTGCTGCAGCGCATTGCGACGAATCGAGTACGAGTCGGCGATCGACTGGCGGCCTTCGGTGGTGTTGATGATCAGCGACACTTCGTCGTTCTTGATCATGTCGACCACGTGCGGGCGACCTTCGGTCACCTTGTTAACGCGACGCACCTTCAGGCCTGCAGCTTCGATGATCTTCGCGGTGCCAACAGTGGCGACCACTTCGAAGCCCAGGGCGATCAGGTCGCGGGCAACGCCAGCCACTTGTGGCTTGTCGTCGTCACGCACGCTGATGAACGCGGTACCGCCGGTCGGCAGCACTTCGCTGGCGCCCATCTGGGCCTTGGCGAAGGCTTCACCGAAGCTATCACCGACGCCCATCACTTCACCAGTGGACTTCATCTCTGGGCCGAGGATCGGGTCGACGCCTGGGAACTTGGCGAACGGGAACACCGCTTCCTTGACGCTGTAGAAGTTCGGAATGATTTCCTGGGTGAAGCCCAGCTCTTTCAGGGTTTTGCCAGCCATGACACGGGCGGCGATCATCGCCAGCGAGGTGCCGATGCACTTGGAAACGAACGGCACGGTACGCGAAGCGCGCGGGTTGACTTCGATCACGTAGATCTTGTCGCCCTGCAGGGCCAGCTGCACGTTCATCAGGCCAACCACGCCCAGTTCCAGGGCCATCTTCTTGACCTGGTCGCGAACCTGGTCCTGCACGTCCTGGCTCAGCGAGTACGGCGGCAGCGAGCACGCCGAGTCACCGGAGTGAACGCCGGCCTGCTCGATGTGCTGCATGATCGCGCCGATCACCACGTCGGTGCCGTCGCACACCGCATCCACGTCCATCTCGATGGCGCAGTTGAGGAAGTGGTCGAGCAGTACCGGGCTGTCGTTCGACACTTGAACCGCTTCACGCAGGTAGCGTTTCAGCTCGTCCAGCTCGTAGACGATTTCCATGGCACGGCCGCCCAGTACGTAGGACGGGCGCACCACCAGCGGATAACCGATCTTGCCGGCGGCAACGATGGCTTCGTCTTCGCTACGCACGGTGGCGTTTGGCGGCTGCAGCAGGCTCAGGCGCTGAACCATCTGCTGGAAGCGCTCGCGGTCTTCGGCACGGTCGATGGCGTCAGGGCTGGTACCGATGATCGGCACGCCAGCTTCTTCCAGGGCGCGAGCCAGTTTCAGCGGGGTCTGGCCGCCGTAGTGGACGATGACGCCCTTCGGCTTCTCGACGCGGCAGACTTCCAGCACGTCTTCCAGGGTCAGCGGCTCGAAGTACAGGCGGTCGGAGGTGTCGTAGTCGGTGGAGACGGTTTCCGGGTTGCAGTTGACCATGATGGTCTCGTAACCGTCTTCACGCAGGGCCAGTGCCGCGTGCACGCAGCAGTAGTCGAACTCGATGCCCTGGCCGATACGGTTAGGGCCACCGCCGAGGATCATGATCTTGTCACGGGTCGACGGGTTGGCCTCGCACTCTTCCTCATAGGTCGAGTACAGGTAGGCGGTGTCGGTGGCGAACTCGGCGGCGCAGGTGTCGACGCGCTTGTACACCGGGAACACTTCCAGCTTGTGGCGGTGACGGCGCAGGTTCTTGTCGGTGATGCCCAGCAGCACGGCCAGACGCTGATCCGAGAAGCCCTTGCGCTTGAGGCGCAGCATGTAGTCCTTGTCGATCGCCGACAGGGCCAGGGTCTTGACCTTCTCTTCTTCCTTGATCAGATCTTCCATCTGCACCAGGAACCACATGTCGATGCCGGTCAGGGCAAAGATTTCTTCGCAGGTCATGCCCGAACGCATGGCGTCGGCCACGTACCAGATACGCTCGGCGCCCGGCACGGTCAGCTCGCGCTTGAGGATGCTGGCAGCCTCAGGGCTGGCCAGGTCGACTTTCGGGTCGAGGCCGCAGGCGCCGACTTCCAGGCCGCGCAGGGCTTTCTGCAGGGACTCCTGGAAGGTACGGCCGATGGCCATGACTTCACCCACGGATTTCATCTGGGTGGTCAGGCGGGCATCGGCTTTCGGGAATTTCTCGAAGGCGAAGCGTGGCAGCTTGGTGACGACGTAGTCGATCGACGGTTCGAAGGAAGCCGGGGTGCGGCCACCGGTGATGTCGTTCTGCAGTTCGTCGAGGGTGTAACCGATGGCCAGCTTGGCGGCGATCTTGG
Organism: Pseudomonas sp. GZD-209; assembly: GCF_049310485.1. NCBI lineage: Bacteria > Pseudomonadati > Pseudomonadota > Gammaproteobacteria > Pseudomonadales > Pseudomonadaceae > Pseudomonas > Pseudomonas sp. GZD-209. Next base: position 2,532 of record NZ_JBMOWQ010000129.1, on the reverse strand, counting down.
CGATCGGGAAGCCGGTGGCCTTGGAAGCCAGGGCGGACGAACGCGATACGCGCGGGTTCATCTCGATCACGACCATGCGGCCGGTGTCCGGGCAGATACCGAACTGCACGTTGGAACCGCCGGTTTCAACACCGATTTCACGCAGCACCGCCAGCGAGGCGTTGCGCATGATCTGGTATTCCTTGTCGGTCAGGGTCTGCGCTGGAGCAACGGTGATCGAGTCACCGGTGTGCACGCCCATCGGATCGAAGTTTTCGATCGAGCAGACGATGATGCAGTTGTCCTTTTTGTCGCGGACCACTTCCATCTCGTACTCTTTCCAGCCGATCAGCGATTCGTCGATCAGCAGCTCTTTGGTCGGCGACAGGTCCAGACCGCGGGTGCAGATTTCTTCGAATTCTTCACGGTTGTAAGCGATACCACCGCCAGTGCCACCCATGGTGAACGACGGGCGGATGATGCACGGGAAGCCGAGCTTCTCGAGGACCGCATAGGCCTCTTCCATGCTGTGGGCGATACCGGAGCGCGGGCACTCCAGACCGATGTCTTTCATCGCCTTGTCGAAGCGCGAGCGGTCTTCGGCCTTGTCGATGGTGTCGGCGTTGGCACCGATCATCTCTACGCCGAATTTCTCCAGAACGCCGTGGCGCTCCAGGTCCAGAGCGCAGTTCAGTGCAGTCTGGCCGCCCATGGTCGGCAGCACCGCGTCCGGGCGCTCTTTCTCGATGATCTTGGCCACCGACTGCCATTTGATCGGCTCGATGTAGGTAGCGTCGGCCATGGCCGGGTCGGTCATGATGGTGGCCGGGTTGGAGTTCACCAGGATGACGCGGAAACCTTCCTCGCGCAGGGCTTTACAGGCCTGGGCGCCGGAGTAGTCGAATTCGCAGGCCTGGCCGATCACGATCGGGCCAGCGCCGAGAATCAGGATGCTTTTGATGTCTGTACGTTTTGGCATGGTTGTCACTCAAATCCGCGGGTCAGTCGGCAAGCCGTCTTGAACAATCTGGGTCAGGCGCTTCCGGGCGCGGCACACGCCGCCCCGGGGCCTTGCAGCAGGATGCTCAGCGGCGCTTGGCCATGGCATCGATGAAACGATCGAACAGTGGCGCGACGTCGGTCGGGCCTGGGCTCGCTTCAGGGTGGCCCTGGAAGCTGAACGCGCTCTTGTCGGTGCGCTCGATACCCTGCAGGGTGCCGTCGAACAGCGACTTGTGGATGGCGCGTACGTTAGCCGGCAGCGTGGCTTCGTCAACGGCGAAACCGTGGTTCTGGCTGGTGATCATGACCACGCCGGTGTCCAGGTCCTGGACCGGGTGGTTGGCACCGTGGTGGCCGTGGCCCATCTTCACGGTCTTGGCGCCGGAGGCCAGGGCCAGCAGCTGGTGGCCGAGGCAGATGCCGAACACCGGGATCTCGGTGTCGAGGATCTCTTTGATCGCCTGGATGGCGTAGTCGCATGGCTCGGGATCGCCAGGGCCGTTGGACAGGAACACGCCATCGGGGTTGAGCGCGAGCACTTCGCTGGCCGGGGTTTGCGCCGGCACCACGGTCACGCGGCAGCCGCGGGCAACCAGCATGCGCAGGATGTTCAGCTTGACGCCGTAGTCGAAGGCAACCACGTGGTACGGCAGGTCGGCGGCTTCGAGGGTCGGGTGGCTGTCGGTTTTCAGCTCCCACACGCTGGAGCGCCACTCGTAGCGCTCCTTGGTGGAAACGACCTTGGCCAGGTCCATGCCCTTCAGGCCTGGGAAGGCGCGGGCAGCGGCGATGGCCTGCTCTTCGGTGATGTTGTCACCGGCGAGGATGCAGCCGTTCTGGGCGCCCTTTTCACGCAGGATACGGGTCAGGCGACGGGTGTCGATGCCAGCGATGGCGACGACATTGTTGGCCTTGAGGTAGTCAGGCAGCGACTGGGTGTTACGCCAGTTGCTGGCCAGCAGCGGCAGGTCACGGATGACCAGGCCGGCGGACCAGACGCGGTTCGACTCGGCGTCCTCCGGCGTGGTGCCGGTGTTGCCGATGTGCGGGTAGGTCAGGGTAACGATTTGCTGGGCATAGGAAGGGTCTGTAAGGATTTCCTGGTAGCCGGTCATAGCAGTGTTGAACACCACCTCACCAACGGTCTGACCGTCGGCACCGATGGCTTCACCGCGAAAAATACTGCCGTCGGCAAGGGCGAGTATGGCTGGCTTTGTCAAGAAGACCTCCCGTAGATCAAGCATGAAAGGGCGATCGCAGGTTGCAAAAAAGCGGAGTGACGTATGGACACGTCACCCCGCTTTCATGTGCTGAATTCAATTCGCTGCGCGCTTTTAGTGGACACACTAAAGCTGTAGCTTACAGAAAAGTGCATTTTGGGTCTACCGCAGATGTGTCTCTAAAACACATGAATGCGACAGAAACACCGAAACCTGTGGGAGCGGGGGGGGGGGGGGGGGGGGGGGGGGGGGGGGGGGGGGGGGGGGGGGGGGGGGGGGGGGGGGGGGGGAGGGGGGGGGGGGAGAGAAGAAGAAGAAAAGAAAAGAAAAA
>NZ_JBMOWQ010000128.1:0-6807 GCF_049310485.1 Pseudomonas sp. GZD-209 | reverse complement strand
TGGGAGCGGGCTTGCCCCGCGATGCAGGCAACTGATGCCTGGCACCGGCTTTGCCGGTGATCGCGGGGCAAGCCCGCTCCCACGAGCCCGCCCCACGAAGCGCCGAGCACACAGGCTCAGTTCAGCTCGAGCACATCCTGCATGTCGTACAGCCCAGGCTCACGCCCATCCAGCCACAGCGCGGCACGTACCGCACCCTTGGCGAAGGTCATGCGGCTCGACGCCTTGTGGGTGATCTCCAGGCGCTCACCTTCGGCGGCGAACAGCACGGTGTGATCACCGACCACGTCGCCGGCACGCACCGTGGCAAAACCGATGGTCTTGCGGTCACGGGCACCGGTCTGGCCTTCACGGCCATAGACCGCCACTTCCTGCAGATCACGCCCCAGTGCATTGGCGACCACTTCGCCCATGCGCAGCGCAGTACCCGAGGGCGCATCGACCTTGTGCCGGTGGTGTGCCTCGATGATCTCGATATCCACATCATCACCCAGCACCCGGGCCGCCATGTCCAGCAGCTTGAGGCTCAGGTTGACGCCCACGCTGAAGTTGGCAGCGAAGACGATCGGGATCTCCTTGCCCGCCTCGGCCAGCTGCTCTTTCTCTTCCGGCGTGAAACCGGTGGTGCCGATGACCATGGCCTTGCCCGCCTTGCGGCAGAACGCCAGGTTCTTCAGGGTCACCGAAGGGTGGGTGAAGTCGATCAGCACATCGAATTCGTCGACCACCTTGGCCAGGTCGTCGCAGATCGTCACGCCGATCCGGCCCAGGGCCGCCAGCTCACCGGCATCAGCCCCGACCAGCGAGCTGTCGGGACGATCGATCGCCGCCGTCAGGCCTGCCTGTGGCGCCTGTTGCTGCACCGCCTCGACGAGGGTCTTGCCCATCCGCCCTGCCGCGCCCATCACTGCAATACGTCGCATAGCCTGTTCCTTGTCAGAGATCGCCGAAGAAGCGCTTCACGCCTTCGAACCAGCCACTGGCCTTGGGCGAGTGGGAGCTGTCGCCCTCGAGGGAGGCACGCAGCTCTTCGAGCAGCTCGCGCTGGCGACGGCTGAGGTTGACCGGGGTTTCCACCGCCACGCGGCACAGCAGGTCACCCGCCGCACCACCACGCACCGGCGCCACACCTTTACCGCGCAGGCGGAACTGCTTGCCGGTCTGGGTGCCCTCCGGGATTTTCAGCTTCACGCGGCCATCCAGGGTCGGCACTTCCAGCTCGCCGCCCAGGGCTGCGTCGGTGTAGCTGATCGGCACTTCGCAGTACAGGTGCTTGCCGTCGCGCTGGAAGATCCCGTGCTCACGCACGTTGATCACCACGTAGAGGTCGCCGGTCGGGCCGCCATGAGCACCCGCCTCGCCTTCGCCGGACAGGCGAATGCGATCGCCGGTATCGACGCCAGCCGGCACCTTGACCGACAAGGTCTTGTATTCCTCGACACGGCCTTCGCCATGGCAGGAATTGCAAGGGTCGGTGATGATCTTGCCCTGGCCATGGCAGCGCGGGCAGGTCTGCTGCACCGAGAAGAAGCCCTGCTGCATGCGCACCTGGCCGATACCGCCACAGGTCGGGCAGGTCGACGGGGTCGAGCCCTTCTTGGCACCCGAACCGTCGCACGGCGCGCAGTTGACCAGGGTAGGCACGCGAATGCTGACCGTGGTGCCACGCACCGCTTCTTCAAGATTCAGTTCGAGGGTGTAGCGCAGGTCGCTGCCGCGCTGAGCGCCGCCACGCGAGCCACCACGGCCGCCACCAAAGAAGTCACTGAAGACATCGCCGAAGATGTCGGAGAAGTTGGCGCCGCCGAAGCCCGCACCACCGCCACCCATGCTTGGGTCGACGCCGGCGTGGCCATACTGGTCGAACGCCGCGCGCTTGCTCGCGTCAGACAGCACTTCGTAGGCCTCGTTGGCCTCCTTGAACTTGTCTTCCGACTCTTTGTCACCCGGGTTGCGGTCTGGGTGGAACTTCATCGCCAGCCGGCGATAAGCCTTTTTCAGGTCAGCTTCACTGGCGCCGCGCTCGACACCCAGGACCTCATAATAATCACGCTTGGACATAGGTCATTTGCACCTTGTTGGGCGTCCGGCATCCGCGCCGCGCCATCAACACTTGCCTGGCGACCACAAAAGGCACCCGACAAATGCTGTAAAAATTCTCGAATTCCAGATACGCCAACGCGGGAGCAAGCCCCCGCGCGGCGACATCCTACCAGCTCATCGGCAAACGCCGTTGAGCTGGCCGACAACGTGCAGGCATTACTGCTTGTTGTTGTCTTTCACTTCTTCGAACTCGGCGTCAACCACGTCATCGTGCTTGGCTTCCGGCTCGGCCTGCTGCTGGGCGCCGCCCTGCGGCTGCTCGGCCTGCTCTGCGTACATCTTCTGAGCAACCGGCGCGGAGACCTTGGACAGCTCCTCGACCTTGGCGTCGATGGCAGCCTTGTCATCGCCTTTGACGGCGGCTTCCAGGGCAACCACGGCAGCCTCGATGGCAGTCTTCTCTTCGGCAGTGACCTTGTCACCGGCCTCATTGACCATCTTGCGGGTCGAGTGAACCAGCGCGTCACCCTGGTTACGGGCAGCGGCCAGCTCTTCGAACTTGCGGTCTTCCTCGGCATTGGCCTCGGCGTCACGCACCATTTTTTCGATCTCTTCGTCGGACAGGCCGGAGTTGGCCTTGATCACGATCGACTGAGCCTTGCCGGTGGCCTTGTCTTTGGCGCCGACGTGCAGGATGCCGTTGGCGTCGATGTCGAAGGTCACTTCAATTTGTGGCACGCCGCGTGGTGCTGGCGGAATGTCAGCCAGGTCGAACTTGCCCAGCGACTTGTTCTGCGAAGCTTGCTTGCGCTCGCCCTGCAGCACGTGAATGGTCACGGCGCCCTGGTTGTCGTCGGCAGTCGAGAACACCTGCGACTTCTTGGTCGGAATGGTGGTGTTCTTCTCGATCAGCGCGGTCATCACGCCACCCATGGTTTCGATACCCAGGGTCAGCGGGCTGACGTCCAGCAGCAGTACGTCTTTGACGTCACCGGCCAGTACGGCGCCCTGGATGGCAGCACCCATGGCCACGGCTTCGTCAGGGTTGACGTCTTTACGCGCTTCTTTACCGAAGAAGTCGGCAACAGCCTTCTGCACCATCGGCATACGGGTCTGGCCACCGACCAGGATCACGTCGTCGATCTTGCTGGCGTCGATGCCGGCGTCTTTCAGAGCGATGCGGCATGGCTCGATGGTACGGTTGACCAGGTCTTCTACCAGCGACTCCAGCTTGGCGCGGGAGATCTTCACGTTCAGGTGCTTAGGACCGGTGGCATCTGCAGTGATGTACGGCAGGTTGACGTCGGTCGACTGAGCCGAGGACAGCTCGATCTTGGCCTTTTCAGCGGCTTCTTTCAGGCGCTGCAGGGCCAGCGGATCGTTCTTCAGGTCCATGCCGGACTCTTTCTTGAACTCGTCGACGAGGTAGTCGATCAGGCGCATGTCGAAGTCTTCGCCACCCAGGAAGGTGTCGCCGTTGGTGGCCAGTACTTCGAACTGGTGCTCACCGTCGACTTCGGCGATTTCAATGACCGACACGTCGAAGGTACCACCACCCAGGTCATAGACGATGACGGTGTGGTCGCCCTTGCCCTTGTCCATGCCGTAGGCCAGCGCAGCAGCGGTCGGCTCGTTGATGATACGTTTTACGTCCAGGCCAGCGATGCGGCCGGCGTCTTTGGTCGCCTGACGCTGGCTGTCGTTGAAGTAGGCCGGAACGGTGATGACCGCTTCGGTGACTGGCTCGCCGAGGTAGTCTTCGGCGGTCTTCTTCATCTTTTTCAGGACTTCGGCGCTGATCTGCGGCGGAGCCATCTGCTTGTCGGCGGCCTCTACCCAGGCGTCACCATTGTTGGCCTTGACGATCTTGTAAGGCACCAGCTTGATGTCTTTCTGCACGACATCTTCTTCGAAGCGACGGCCGATCAGGCGCTTCACCGCGAACAGGGTGTTGTGCGGGTTGGTGACTGCCTGGCGCTTGGCCGACTGACCAACCAGGATCTCGCCGTCGTTGGCGTAGGCGATGATCGAAGGCGTGGTACGCGCGCCTTCAGCGTTCTCGATAACCTTGGCGGTGCCGTTTTCCAGCACGGAGACGCAGGAGTTGGTGGTCCCCAGGTCGATACCGATGATTTTGCCCATGTTAACTCTCCCGAAACTTGAATTTGGTCGCAGCGACTACACAAGACGACTGCGGAAATACTTGAGTGCTTGACACCTAAATGGGGATGCCCAGCAGGATTTCAAGCCTTCTCGTTGATAGATGGCTGAGCTGCCGCCGGCGCCTTGCTGACCACCACCATGGCGGGGCGCAGCAGACGGCCATTGAGCAGGTAACCCTTCTGGAACACGTTCAGCACGCTGTTCGGCTCGACCTCGGCGTTTTCCTGCATGGCCATCGCCTGGTGGTGCTCGGCGTTGAACGGCTGGCCGTGCGGGTCGATGGCTTCGAGGTTGTAGCGCTTGAGAGTGTCCTGGAACATCTTCAGGGTCAGCTCGACGCCTTCGCGGATCTTCTTGACCTGCTCGTCTTCGACGTTGGAGTGGGCCAGGGCCAGCTCCAGGCTGTCGATCACCGGCAGCAGGTCGCCGGCGAACTTCTCCAGGGCGAACTTGCGAGCCTTGTCGACTTCCAGTTCAGCGCGACGAACGCTGTTCTGCGCTTCTGCAGCGACGCGCAGGGATTGATCCTTGGCGGCGGCCAGCTGCTCCTCGAGCTCCAGAACGCGGGCGTCGGCAGTAGCTGCAACGGCCTCTTCGGGGTTCAGGTTCTTTTCATCCAGCTGTTCGTCAGCCATTGGGTATCTCCTCCGCAATTTCTGTTGTGCGAGCCAGGCTCGCCTTGTCTTGCCGGCTATATGGGGTCGGAAAAACCAGGTTCAAGGGCTGCGAGGGAAATCCACATTCATCAGCCGGGCATTGTCAGACCAGCAAAAAGCACTGTATAAATATCCAGACAACATCTTCGGGAGCCGCCCACATGCTGGTGCACCTGTCCATTCACAACTACGCCATCGTCGAACACCTCGACCTCGAACTCGCCCGCGGCATGTCCGTGATCACCGGCGAAACCGGGGCCGGCAAGTCGATCATGCTCGACGCCCTCGGCCTGGCGCTGGGCGATCGTGCTGATAGTGGCGTAGTACGCCCAGGCGCAGACAAGGCGGACATCCTCGCCACCTTCGACCTGGTGGACATCCCCGAGGCCCATGGCTGGCTCGCCGAACGCGACCTCGAAAGCGACGGCCCCTGCATCCTGCGCCGGGTGATCACCGCCGAAGGCCGCAGCCGCGGCTACATCAATGGCACGCCCTGCCCGCTCGGCGACCTCAAGGCCCTGGGCGAGCTACTGATCGACATCCACAGCCAGCACGAACATCAGTCCCTGCTCAAAACCGACACCCACCGCCGCCTGGTGGACGAGTATGCCGGCGCCATCGACCTGGCCCGCCAGGTACAGCTTGCAGCCAAGCGCTGGAGCCAGACCCGCCAGGAGCTCGAGCGCCTGAGCAACTCCGGCGACGAGCAGCGCGCACGCCACCAGCTGCTGAGCTACCAGCTCGAAGAACTGGACAACCTCGGGCTCGGCGAAAACGAGCTGGAGCTGCTGGAGCAGGAACACAAGAACCTGACCAACGCCGAGGCGCTGTTCGGCATCTGCCGCCAGGTTATCGACCAGTGCAGCGAAAGCGACTCGGGCAACGTACTCAGCGCCCTGACCGTCAGCCTCAACCGCCTCACCGCAGTCAGCAATGCCCCCAGAGCCCTGGGCGAGGCAGTCAACCTGATCGCCAGCGCACAAATCCAGGTAGAAGAAGCCGTCGGTGAACTGAACCGCTTCCTCGACAACTTCGATGCCGACCCGCTACGCCTGCAAGCACTCGAAGAGCGCCTCGACACTATCTATACCCTCGCCCGCAAGCACCGCGTGCACCCCACCGAGCTGCCGCAGCTGCAGCAGCGCCTGATGGAAGAGATCGAAGGCCTGAACGCCAGCGATGAATCGATCGAACGCCTGGGCGAAGAACTGGCAGCCTTTGCCCAGCACTATAAAGAGCGGGCCCGCGAACTGAGCGCCCTACGCGAACAAGCCGCCAAACAACTGGCCACCGCCGTGGAGCAGGAAATCCAACGCCTGGGCATGCCGGGCGGGCGCTTCTGCATCGCGCTTACCCCCTTCGACAATGGCGACCTCTCACCCCACGGGCTGGAGCAGATCGAGCTGCTGGTCAGCGCCAACCCGGGGCAACCACTCAAGGCCTTGGCCAAGGTGGCCTCGGGCGGTGAGCTGTCGCGTATCAGCCTGGCGATCCAGGTGATCACCGCACAGACCTCGCGCATCCCCACGCTGGTGTTCGACGAAGTGGACGTCGGCATCGGCGGCCCCACCGCCGAGATCGTCGGCCAGTTGCTGCGCCGCCTGGGCGAGCGCGGCCAGGTACTGACCGTGACCCACCTGCCGCAGGTAGCGGCGCAGGGGCATCACCACCTGTTCGTGCACAAGGTGCGCAACAGCGACACCACCCACACCGCCGTGGCCAGCCTGGCCAAGCGCGAGCGGGTCGAGGAAGTGGCGCGGATGCTCGGCGGCATCGACCTGACCAAAGAGTCCTTGGCCCATGCACGCAAGATGGTGGTAACCAGCAAAACTTGAGGCCGCGCGAACCGTGGGAGCGGGCTTGCCCCGCGATAGCGCCAGCAAGAACAACATACAGTGCCGAGTTGACGTCATCGAGGGGCAAGCCCGCTCCCACGCCCCCTCAA
>NZ_JBMOWQ010000127.1:0-9816 GCF_049310485.1 Pseudomonas sp. GZD-209 | reverse complement strand
TGGGGAGGAGAACAGAGGAGCACAAGAACGACATCAATTGTAGCCTCCTTTCCCCCCCCCCCCCCCCCCCCCCCCCCCCCCACGCCCCCTCAACCACTTCTTAGAAAGCACAAAGGCGACCCGAAGGTCGCCTTTGTCGTCAGTAACGAGCTAAATCGTTACTTCTTTTTACGCACATAGAGGACCAGGTTGTGGTCCACCAGCTCGAAGCCGTGCTCGGCAACGATCTCTTTCTGGCGTTTCTCGATTTCGGCATCGAAGAATTCAATGACTTCACCGCTGTCCACGTTGACCATGTGGTCGTGGTGCTTGCCATCCGCCAGCTCGAACACAGCATGGCCGCCATCGAAGTTGTGACGCTCCACCAGGCCAGCCGCTTCGAACTGAGTCAGCACGCGGTACACGGTCGCCAGGCCGACATCTTCGCCAGCTTCCATCAGTGCCTTGTAGACATCCTCCGCACTCATGTGACGCTGCTCGGCGGAGTCGAGCATCTGAAGAATCTTGACTCGAGGCAAGGTTACCTTGAGGCCCGCTTTGCGCAATTCGCTATTTTCAACCATGGTCAGCTTTCTCGCCGATGCTGCTTCGCAGCTTCTCTTAATACGGGTATGATCGGGGTTTACGTTGTCCAGCCAAGATAGTGGAAGTCGCCCACCGATGCAAAACACCAAGCTCTTGCTAACCAGCCTCACCCTAGTGGGACTGCTCGCACTCGCCGGTTGCTCGTTTCCCGGGGTTTACAAAATCGACATCCAGCAGGGCAATGTCGTCACGCAGGACATGATAGACCAATTACGCCCGGGAATGACCCGCCGGCAAGTAAGGTTTATCATGGGCAATCCGCTGATCCAGGACCCTTTCCACACCAATCGGTGGGACTACCTGTACAGCCTGCAGCCTGGTGGCGGTCAGCGCCAGCAAGAGCGCATGAGCATTTTCTTCAACGAGAGCGACCAACTGGTCAGCCTGGCCGGCGACTTCATGCCAGGCGTCAGCCGCGACCAGGAAATCCTCGGCGGCAGCGGCGATACCACGGTCAGCCCGGCGCACCAGCAAAGCCAGCAACCGGAAAAGCCGGCCAAGCCAGGCTCGCTGGAAGAGACACTGCAAAAAGAGATCGACACCATCGAGACCACCCCGGTCCCGACGCCAGCACCGCTGGACACCTCGCCGCAATAACCGCAGGCGACAACGAAAAAGCCCGGACACTGTCCGGGCTTTTTATTGGGCGACTGCCTGGCAGGCCTCAGTGACAGCCGACGCCTCAGGCATGCAGTTGCTTGGCACGCTCGCAGAACGCATCGACCATGGTATTGGCAGCCTGATTGAACAACGGCCCCAAAGTGGCGCGCACCAACGCACCGGCATAGTCGAACGACAGATCGAGGCTGATCTTGCAGGCCTTCTCGCCCAGCGGTTTGAACACCCACACGCCATGCAACTGGGAGAACGGACCCTCTTCAAGGTTCATTTCGATCGACTGCCCCGGCACCAGCACATTGCGCGTGACGAAGTGCTGGCTGATGCCCCCCTTGGCCACCTCCAGCCTGGCGCGCATGTGCGTGTCGCTGCTCTCGATCACCGTCGAGGCCGAGCACCACGGCAAAAACGCCGGGTAGCTGGCCACATCGTTGACCAGGTCGTAGAGCGCCTGGGCAGGGTAAGGCAGCAGGGCGGAGCGTTGAATATGGGTAGTCATCCAGGCGTCACTTCCAAACGGGGCGGCAGCGCTACATAGCGCCTCGAATACGTTTCTGTTGATCAGAACAAGGGCTGCATTGTCCGGGATTCACACAACAGGCTCAAGCGCACCTAAACCCCATAGCCGAGGACGCGGCGACTCCCTATAATGCCGCCCCTATGGCTAAGCAAAAGAAACATCCGACCGGGACCATCGCGCAGAACAAGAAGGCGCGACACGATTACTTCATCGAACACAAGTTCGAGGCCGGGCTGGTCCTGTCCGGTTGGGAAGTAAAAAGCCTGCGGGCCGGCAAGGCGCACCTGACCGACAGCTACGTGCTGCTCAAGGATGGCGAAGCCTGGCTGTTCGGCAGCCACATCACCCCGCTGAACACCGCCAGCACCCACGTCATCGCCGACCCGATCCGCACACGCAAGCTGCTGCTGAACAAGCGCGAGCTTGAGCGCCTCGAAGCGGCCGTGGCGCAGAAGGGCTATACCTGCGTGGCGATGTCGCTGTACTGGAGCAAGCACCTGATCAAGTGCGAGATCGCACTCGGCAAGGGCAAGAAGGAATTCGACAAGCGCGACACCGTGCGCGAACGCGATTCCAACCGCGAGCTGCAGCGCACCATGCGCAACAAGGGCAAGGAAGAGTAAAACTCTACCTACCCCGTGGGAGCGGGCTTGCCCCGCGATGGCGCCAGGTCAGGCAGCACTGTTGCCCCTGCTGGCGCAATCGCGGGGCAAGCCCGCTACCACGGTGCCCAGGCGTCAGCGCCCGCTGCGCCGCTCCGCCCGCGCCACCCGCTGGGCCTCTTCCTGCGCCTCTTCCAGCACCTCCTGCACATACAGAATGTGCCGGCTGGAAACCTCCCGCGCATCCTCGGCACGCCCCTCGACAATCGCCTCGTACAACTCACGATGCTGCCCGATCAACATGTCGCGCGTCTCGCTGCGCTGCCGGTACATGCCGCCAATGTTGGTCACCACGTTGCGCTTGAGCAGGTCGAACAACCCACGAATGGTGTGCAGCAGCACGGCGTTGTGGCTGGCCTCGGCGATGGCCAGGTGGAAGCGCGCATCGGCCGCGCCCTCCTCCGCCCGGCTGACCTCGTCAACCCGGTTGTAGCAATCTTGCAAGGTATCGAAGGCTACCCTCAACCGCTCGCGGTCCGGCGCGGTGGCACGCTGCGCCGCGTAATAAGCGCATGAAGCCTCCAAGGTGTGGCGGAACTCCAACAGGTCACGCTGCGCCTCGGGGCTGCCCTCGAGCAGTTTCAGCAAAGGGTCGCTGAAGGTCGAACCCAGCGACTCGGCCACATAGTTGCCACCGCCCTGGCGACTGACCAGCAACCCCTTGGCCACCAGCTTCTGGATCGCCTCGCGCAACGACGGACGGGACACGCCGAACTGCTCGGCCAGCGCGCGCTCGGCCGGCAGCCGCTGCCCCGAAGTCAGCGTGCCTTCCAGAATCATCCCTTCCAACCGATCGACGATGTCGTCGGACAGGCGCCGTTGGCGAACCTGATCAAAAACCATCTACATGCTCTCCACGAACCCCGGCGTGCGGATCCCGGGGGCGCCTATTCTGCGCCTATCCGGCCTGTGCCGACACCATCAGCCGGCGATTTTAGCCACCCATCAGGCGCCCGCTCATCGGCATCCGACCAAAGTTTTGCACGGGACAAATTGACACACCCGCAATGGCGCTTTTAACCTAGCGACCAGCCATTGTAAATTGGTCTTACCAATTATCCAATGCCAGTGCCTTACCAACAAAAATTAGGGGCCACCCCATATGCAAACCTGGCAACAACTCTATAGCCCGCTTGGTAGTCTTGGTCTGTCCGCACTGGCGGCGGTCATCCCTATCGTCTTCTTCTTCCTTGCCCTCGCCGTGTTCCGCCTCAAAGGCCACGTCGCCGGCAGCATCACCCTCGCGCTGTCGATCCTGGTGGCGATCTTCGCCTTCCAGATGCCTGTCGACATGGCCTTCGCCGCCGCAGGTTATGGCTTCCTCTACGGCCTCTGGCCGATTGCCTGGATCATCGTTGCCGCGGTGTTCCTCTACAAACTCACGGTCAAGAGCGGCCAGTTCGAAGTGATCCGCAGCTCGGTGCTGTCGATCACCGATGACCAACGCCTGCAAGTGCTGCTGATCGGCTTCTGCTTCGGTGCCTTCCTCGAAGGCGCCGCCGGCTTCGGCGCCCCCGTGGCCATCACCGCCGCGCTGCTGGTGGGCCTGGGCTTCAACCCGCTGTACGCCGCCGGCCTGTGCCTGATCGCCAACACCGCCCCGGTGGCCTTCGGCGCCCTCGGCATCCCGATCATCGTCGCCGGCCAAGTGACCGGCATCGACGCCTTCCACATCGGCGCCATGACCGGCCGCCAGCTGCCGCTGCTGTCGCTGTTCGTGCCGTTCTGGCTGGTGTTCATGATGGACGGCCTGCGCGGCGTGAAAGAAACCTGGCCAGCCGCCCTGGTCGCCGGCCTGAGCTTCGCCGTCACCCAGTACTTCACCTCCAACTTCATCGGCCCAGAGCTGCCCGACATCACCTCGGCCCTGGCCAGCCTGATCGCCCTGACCCTGTTCCTCAAGGTCTGGCAGCCCAAGCGCTCGTTCAGCGAAGCCAAGGGCAGCGTCGGCGCCGCCGTGGTGCAGTCGAGCGGCAGCCAGCCGAGCCCATACAGCTTCGGCGAGATCTTCAAGGCCTGGTCGCCGTTCCTGATCCTCACCGTGCTGGTGACCATCTGGACCCTCAAGCCGTTCAAGGCTGCGTTCGCCCCGGGCGGCGCGATGTACAACTTCGTGTTCAACTTCGCCATCCCGCACCTCGACCAACTGGTGATCAAGACCGCGCCGATCGTCGCCGCGCCCACCGCCATGCCCGCGGTGTTCAAGCTCGACCCGATCTCCGCCACCGGCACCGCGATCTTCCTCTCCGCGCTGATCTCCATGGCCGTGCTGAAGATCAACTTCAAAACTGGTCTGACCACTTTTAAAGAGACCTTCTGGGAGCTGCGCTGGCCAATCCTGTCCATCGGCATGGTGCTGGCCTTCGCCTTCGTCACCAACTACTCGGGCATGTCTTCGACCATGGCCCTGGTACTGGCCGGCACCGGCGCCGCGTTCCCGTTCTTCTCGCCGTTCCTCGGCTGGCTGGGCGTGTTCCTGACCGGCTCCGACACCTCGTCCAACGCCCTGTTCAGCTCGCTGCAGGCCACCACCGCGCACCAGATCGGCGTCAACGACACCCTGCTGGTAGCCGCCAACACCAGCGGCGGCGTGACCGGCAAGATGATCTCGCCGCAGTCGATCGCCGTGGCCTGCGCCGCCACCGGCCTGGTGGGCAAGGAATCCGACCTGTTCCGCTTCACGGTCAAGCACAGCCTGTTCTTCGCCACCATCGTCGGCCTGATCACCCTGGTCCAGGCCTACTGGCTGACCGGCATGCTGGTTCATCACTAAAGTGAAAGGGGCCGGGCGCGCCACTGCGCCCGGCATCTCCTTCAACCCACGCTGCGAGAATCCATGATCATTTCCGCCTCCACCGACTATCGCGCCGCGGCCCAACGCAAGCTGCCCCCCTTCCTGTTCCACTACGCCGATGGCGGCGCCTACGCCGAACACACCCTGCGCCACAACGTGTCGGACCTGGCCAGCATTGCCCTGCGCCAGCGCGTGCTGAACAACATGTCCGAGCTCAGCCTCGAGACCAAGCTGTTCAACGAAACCCTGAGCATGCCCGTGGCCCTGGCCCCCGTCGGCCTCACCGGCATGTACGCCCGCCGCGGCGAAGTGCAGGCCGCCCGCGCCGCCGCCGCCCACGGCATCCCCTTCACCATGTCCACCGTGTCGGTGTGCCCGATCGAAGAAGTGGCCCCGGCCATCAACCGGCCCATGTGGTTCCAGCTGTACGTGCTCAAGGACCGTGGCTTCATGCGCAACGCCCTGGAGCGCGCCAAGGCCGCCGGCGTGCAAACCCTGGTGTTCACCGTCGACATGCCCGTGCCCGGCGCCCGCTACCGCGACGCCCACTCCGGCATGAGCGGCGCCAACGGCCCGCTGCGCCGTGTGCTGCAAGCCATGACCCACCCGCAATGGGCGTGGGACGTCGGTGTGATGGGCCGCCCCCACGACCTGGGCAACATCTCCGCCTACCGTGGCAACCCCACCGGCCTTGCCGACTACATCGGCTGGCTGGGTAACAACTTCGACCCGTCCATCTCCTGGAAAGACCTGGAGTGGATCCGCGAATTCTGGGACGGCCCGATGATCATCAAGGGCATCCTCGACGCCGATGACGCCCGCGACGCGGTCAAGTTCGGCGCCGACGGCATCGTCGTCTCCAACCACGGCGGCCGCCAGCTCGACGGCGTGCTGTCCAGCGCCCGCGCCCTGCCGGCCATCGCCGACGCGGTGAAGGGCGATATCAAGATCCTCGCCGACTCCGGCATCCGCAGCGGCCTCGACGTGGTGCGCATGATCGCCCTGGGCGCCGACACCGTGCTGATCGGCCGCGCCTTCCTCTATGCCCTGGCTACCCACGGCGAGGCCGGGGTGAAGAACCTGCTGGAGCTGTTCGAGAAGGAAATGCGCGTGGCCATGGTGCTGACCGGCGCCAAGTCCATCAGCGAGATCACCCGCGACTCGCTGGTCCGCGAACTGGGCGCCTGAGCGCCCGCTACCGCCTGAATACCCGGGGCACGC
Organism: Pseudomonas sp. GZD-209; assembly: GCF_049310485.1. Taxonomy (NCBI): domain Bacteria; kingdom Pseudomonadati; phylum Pseudomonadota; class Gammaproteobacteria; order Pseudomonadales; family Pseudomonadaceae; genus Pseudomonas; species Pseudomonas sp. GZD-209. The sequence continues at coordinate 3,416 of NZ_JBMOWQ010000127.1, read as the reverse complement.
CGCGCGCCAGACGCCGCGGCCCCGCGAGGAGACTGCATGAGCCTGCCCGCCGCGTTCCTGCGTGATGCCGAGCGCCTGATCCCCGCCGAACGCCGCTTCGACGACCCCACCTCGACCCTGGCCTTCGGCACCGATGCCAGCTTCTACCGGCTGATCCCCAAGCTGGTGGTGCGCGTGGAGTCCGAAGACGAAGTGGTCGGCCTGCTTAAGCTGGCCCAGCGCGAGCGCGTGCCGGTAACCTTCCGCGCCGCCGGCACCAGCCTGTCTGGCCAGGCCATCAGCGACTCGGTGCTGATCGTGCTCGGCGACAGCTGGAATGGCCGCGAGATTCGCGGCCAGGGCGAGCAGATCCGCCTGCAACCCGGCGTCATCGGCGCCCAGGCCAACGCCTGGCTGGCCCCTTACGGGCGCAAGATCGGCCCCGACCCGGCCTCGATCAACGCCTGCAAGATCGGCGGCATCGTCGCCAACAACGCCAGCGGCATGTGCTGCGGTACCGCACAGAACACCTACCACACCCTGGCCGGCCTGCGCCTGGTGCTGGCCGACGGCACCCGCCTGGACAGCGAAGACCCGGCCAGCGTCGCCGCCTTCGAACAAAGCCACGCCAGCCTGCTCGACGAACTCGCTCGCCTGGGCCGTGAGACCCGCGCCAACACCGAACTGGCCGACCGCATCCGCCACAAGTACCGACTGAAAAACACGACCGGTCTGTCGCTCAACGCACTGGTGGACTACGACCAGCCGCTCGACATCCTCCAGCACCTGCTGGTCGGTTCCGAAGGCACCCTCGGCTTCATCAGCGCCGTCACCTACGACACCGTGCCCGACCACCCGCACAAGGCCAGCGCCCTGCTGGTGTTCCCGAGCGTGGAAAGCTGCTGCCGCGCCGTGACCGTGCTCAAGCGCCAGCCGGTATCCGCCGTCGAACTGCTCGACCGCCGCAGCCTGCGTTCGGTGCAGGAGATGCCGGGCATGCCGGCGTGGGTAAAGGACCTCTCGGCCAACGCCTGCGCCCTGCTGATCGAGTGCCGGGCCGCCAGCCAGAGCCTGCTGCACGAGCAGCTGCAACAGGTGATGGCGTCGATTGCCGACTACCCACTGGAACAGAAGGTCGAGTTCAGCGAAAACCCGGCGGTGTACAACCAGCTGTGGAAGATCCGCAAGGACACCTTCCCCGCCGTCGGCGCCGTGCGCCAGACCGGCACCACCGTGATCATCGAAGACGTCACCTTCCCCATCGAGCAACTGGCCGAGGGCGTCAACCGCCTGATCCAGCTGTTCGACAAGCACCACTACGACGAGGCGATCATTTTCGGCCACGCCCTGGAAGGCAACCTGCACTTCGTCTTCACCCAGGGCTTCAACAGCGCCGAGGAAGTGGCCCGCTACCAAGCCTTCATGGACGACGTGGCGCAGCTGGTGGCGGTGGAGTTCGGCGGCTCGCTCAAGGCCGAGCACGGCACCGGGCGCAACATGGCGCCCTTCGTCGAGCTGGAATGGGGCAAGGACGCTTACCAGCTGATGTGGCAGCTCAAGCGCCTGCTCGACCCCAACGGCATCCTCAACCCCGACGTGGTGCTGAGCGAAGACCCGGACATCCACCTGAAGAACCTCAAGCCGCTGCCGGCCGCCGACGAGATCGTCGACAAGTGCATCGAGTGCGGTTTCTGCGAGCCGGTGTGCCCGTCCAAAGGCCTCACCCTCAGCCCCCGCCAGCGCATCGTCATGTGGCGCGACATCCAGGCGAAGAAGCGCGCCGGCGTCGACACCCGCGAGCTGCTGCACACTTACCAGTACCAGGGCATCGACACTTGCGCCGCCACTGGCCTGTGCGCCCAACGCTGCCCGGTGGGCATCAACACCGGCGAGCTGGTGAAGAAGCTGCGCGGCGAGGCTGCCGAGCACGTCAAGGCCGCCGACTGGCTGGCCGACCATTTCCACACCACCCTGCGCGGCGCCCGCCTGACCCTGGCCGCCGCCAACGGCGCCCGCAAGCTGCTGGGCGCGCCACGCATGGCCCGCCTCAGCGCCAGCCTGAGCAAAGCCAGCAAAGGCCGCCTGCCGCAGTGGACCCCGGCCATGCCGCAACCCTTGCGCGCCATCGCGCTCAACGCACCGAGCAACGATGCCCGCCCCCGGGTGGTCTACCTGGCCGCCTGCGTCTCCCGCGTGATGGGCCCCGCCTACGCCGACCGCGAACAAAGCTCGCTGCTGGACAAGACCCGCGCCCTGCTGGAAAAGGCCGGTTACCAGGTGGTGTTCCCCGACAACGCCGACAGCCTGTGCTGCGGCCAGCCGTTCGCCTCCAAGGGCTACCCCGAGCAGGCCGAGCACAAACGCCAGGAGCTGATCACCGCCCTGCTGCACGCCAGCCGCGGCGGCCTCGACCCGATCTACTGCGACACCAGCCCCTGCACCCTGCGCCTGGTGCAGGACCTTGGTGAAACCCGGCTGGACCTGTACGACCCGGTGCGGTTCATTCGCACCCACCTGGTCAACAAGCTGGAATTCACCCCTCAGGACGAACCGGTGGCCGTGCACGTGACCTGCAGCACCCAGCACTTGGGCGAGAGCCAGGCGCTGATCGATTTGGCGCGGCGCTGCAGCAAGAATGTGGTTATTCCTGAAGGTATCCACTGCTGTGGGTTTGCTGGCGACAAGGGGTTCACCACGCCCGAGCTCAATGCCCACTCGCTGCGTACGCTCAAGGATGCGGTGCAGTATTGCAGTGAAGGGATTTCTACCAGCCGCACATGCGAGATTGGGCTGTCGAGCCATAGTGGGATCGACTATCACGGGTTGGTGTATCTGGTGGATCGGGTGACACGGGCGCGGGCGGTCTGATTGTTGGTGGGGATTGCGTGAGGGCGGGTAGGTGCCTGGCTGGTGATTGCGTCAGGGCATGCAGGTGCCTGGCTGGTGATTGCGTCAGGGCATGCAGGTGCCTGGCTGTAGGTTGCATCAGGGCATACAGGTGCCTGCCACAGCTCTTGTGGCGCCTATGAGATCGAGCGCCGCCCGCGCGGCGCATCGCGGGACAAGCCCGCTCCCACATCTGTTTCGGGCCAGTCTCTCCTGTGCCATTACCTGGTCCGCCCTGTTGATACGACGCGGTTTCAGCGTGGTCGCTAACGCTGCTCCACATGACTCAAGACATGCACCAAGGCGGGCAGCGGTACTTTCACAGGACTCATTGGCCCGAAACAGATGTGGGAGCGGGCTTGTCCCGCGATGCGCCGCGCGGGCGGCGCTCGATCTCAAGAGCGCTGCAAGGCCTTCGCCTGGCGAGGGTGTCAGAAATTTTGTGTTCGGGCATACCATGAGTAAGAGGTGCATGTATGCCAACCAAAAAGAAACCGCTTCGAGAGTTACCGAAGGTCCCGAAAGAGCTGCTTGAACAGTTTTCCGCGACC
>NZ_JBMOWQ010000126.1:0-16131 GCF_049310485.1 Pseudomonas sp. GZD-209 | reverse complement strand
CCGCTTCGGCGCCACTTTCCTGGTGCAACACCCGGCTGCCCAGCTTGAGTTCCTGCTGGTTGCCGTCGACCAGCACCAGGCTCGCCGCCAGCACGCGCTTGAGCGGGAACTCCAGCAGGTAGCCGCTACCGCGAACATCATCACCGCCACCATCAGGTCCAGCATCCGCCAGGTCGCCGGCCGTGCCAGCCATGGCGCCAGCCACGCAGCGCCCACCGCCAGGGTGGTGAACCACAGCAGCGACGCGCTGGCGGCACCGGCCACGTAGGCGCCAGGCACGGTCTGCTGGGCGCCGAGCGAGCCGATCAGCAGCACCGTATCCAGGTAAACGTGCGGGTTGAGCAAGGTCACCGCCAGCGCGCTGAGCAGCACCGCGCGGCGCGAGCGCACGCCCTGGCCCTGCTGATGCTGCAGGCTTTGCTTGGAGCAGGCGCTGCGCAAGGCCTTGGCGCCGTACCAGATCAAAAACACCGCGCCGCCCCAGCGGGCCACCGCCAGCAGCGTCGGGTTATGCGCCAGCACCGTGGCCAGGCCGAACACCCCGGCGGCCACCAGCAGCGCATCGCAGACGATGCACAACGCCGCCACCGGCAGGTGATGTTCGCGGCGCAGGCTCTGGGCCAGGACGAAGGCGTTCTGCGCGCCGATGGCCATGATCAGGCCGAAGGCCACCAGCATGCCGTTCAGATAGCTTTGCCACATAGCGCCAACACTCCACTGACACCGGCACAGGGGCCGGTGTTGATTGCCAAGAAAGATGTGGCCATTGTGGCGCCCTCGGTTGTATAAGAAAAACAAATAGAGCTGATCACTCATTAGAGAAATCGATGTTCGACTATAAGCTGCTCGCCGCCCTCGCCGCGGTGATCGAACAGGCGGGCTTCGAGCGCGCCGCCCAAGTGCTGGGGCTGTCGCAATCGGCCATCTCCCAGCGCATCAAGCTGCTCGAGGCCAGGGTCGGCCAGCCGGTGCTGGTGCGGGCCACGCCGCCCAGCCCCACCGAGGTCGGCCGCCAGTTGCTCAACCATGTGCAGCAGGTGCGCCTGCTGGAGCGCGACCTGCAACGCCAGGTGCCGGCGCTGGACGAGGAGGGCATGCCTGAGCGCCTGCGCATCGCGCTCAATGCCGACAGCCTGGCGACCTGGTGGGCGGGGGCCGTGGGGGCGTTCTGTGCCGAGCAGCAGGTACTGCTGGACCTGGTGGTGGAAGACCAGGATGTCGGCCTCAAGCGCATGCGCGCCGGTGAAGTGGCGGCCTGCCTGTGCGGCAGCGAGCGGCCGGTGGCCGGGGCGCGGAGCATGCCGCTGGGGGCGATGCGCTACCGGGCGCTGGCCAGCCCCGCGTTCATGGCGCGCTACTTCCCCAACGGCTTCGAGGTGGCACGGCTGGCGCGCACGCCGGCGGTGGTGTTCGGCCCGGACGATTTCCTGCAGCATCGCTACCTGGCATCGCTGGGTATCCAGGACGGTTTCCTGCATCACCTGTGTCCTTCGTCCGAAGGTTTCCTGCGCATGACCGAGGCGGGCCTGGGCTGGGGGCTGGTGCCGGAGCGCCAGGTGGCCGAGCAGTTGAGCCGTGGCGAACTGGTGGAAATCTGCAGCGATACCCCCATCGACGTGCCGCTGTACTGGCATCATTGGCGCAACGGCGGGCAACTGCTCGCCCAGCTGACCGAGCACCTGCGCCATTCGGCGCGGGACTGGCTGGTGCCCTTGTAGGCCTGGCCGGCGTCTGCTGCATCTGAAATCTGGCAAGGCGGAGTGTTACATGCGAATTCTGGTCACCGGCGCGAGCGGCTTCATCGGCGGGCGCTTTGCGCGCTTTGCCCTGGAGCAGGGCCTGGAGGTACGGGTCAATGGCCGGCGGGCGGAGGGTGTGGAACACCTGGTCAAGCGCGGCGCGCAGTTCATCCCCGGCGACCTGGGTGACGCCGAATTGGCCCGGCGGCTGTGCCAGGGCGTCGATGCGGTGGTGCACTGCGCAGGAGCGGTGGGCAACTGGGGGCGTTACCAGGACTTCTACCAGGGCAACGTGGTGCTGACCGAGAACGTGGTCGAAGGTTGCATCAAGGAGCATGTGCGGCGCCTGGTGCACCTGTCGTCGCCGTCGATCTACTTCAATGGCCGTTCCCAGCGTGATATCCGCGAAGAGCAGGTGCCACGGCGCTTTCACGATCACTACGGACTGACCAAGCACCTGGCCGAGCAGAAGGTATTCGGTGCCCAGGAGTTCGGCCTGGAGGTACTGGCCCTGCGGCCTCGCTTCGTCACCGGGGCTGGCGATGCCAGTATTTTCCCGCGGCTGATGCGCATGCAGCGCAAGGGGCGTGTGGCGATCATCGGCAATGGCCTGAACAAGGTCGATTTCACCAGCGTGCACAACCTCAACGAAGCGTTGCTCAGCGCGCTGTTTGCCGAGGCGCCGGCGCTGGGGCAGGCCTATAACATCAGCAACGGCCACCCATTGCCGTTGTGGGATGTGGTGAACTACGTCATGCGCCAGATGCAGCTGCCGCAGGTCACCCGCTATCGCAGTTTCGGCCTGGCCTACAGCCTGGCGGCGGTCAACGAGGCCGCCTGCCTGCTTTGGCCAGGGCGCCCGCAGCCGACCCTGACGCGTACCGCGATGCAGGTGATGAGCAAGGACTTCACCCTCGACATCAGCCGCGCCCGCCAGTACCTGGACTACCGCCCGAAGACCGACACCTGGGCCGCGCTGGATGAATTCTGTCATTGGTGGAAAGCGCAACCGGGCAATCAGTGAACCTGCTGCCGGGATGATGGTCTGCAGTGCGCCGCCTTGGCGGTTTATACTCATGCCTCTTTGCTACCACAGTGGTTGAATGCACCCATGCGTAACGACGCCCACGACGATTTCGACGACGTGCCCGCCCTGCGCGCCGGCACCCAGGATGACGATGAGCTGTTGCCCGCCCATGTCGCGCGCAGCCGCCAGAAGGCCGCGCAGCCGCGCAGCAATGGCCCGCTATGGGCGTTGCTGGGCGCCTCGTTCATTGGCCTGGCCGGGCTGGGCTGGTGGAGTTTTCAGCAGATCTCGCTGTTGGAGCAGCAACTGGTGGCCACCCAGGAAAGCTTTGCCCGTATCAGCGAAGAAGCGGCCGGGCGCCTGCAGGCGATCAGCGGCAAGGTCGACGCCAGCGAGTCGACCAGTTCGACCGGCAGCGAAGCGTTGAAACTGCAGATCCGCCAGCTACAGGCCAACCTGGCCGAGCAGGGCAAGCAGCAGCAGGGCGTTGCCGGCCAGGCAGGCGACCTGGGCAAGCGCCTGGAACAGGTACTGGCGGATACCCGTGAGCAGCAGAAAGCCGTGACCGAGTTGCAGGGGCAACTGCAAGCGCAATTGAAGGCGGTGAATACGGAACTGGCGGCATTGAAGTCGGGCCAGCTCGACGGTGGCAAGCTCGATGGTCAGCTGAAGAGCCTGAGCAGCGAGGTGGAGGCCCTGAAGAAGCGCAACCCGAGCGCGGCGATCGAGAGCCTGGAGCAGGATGTGCTGGTGCTCAAGAGCCAGGCTGACAACCGTTCGGCGCAATCGGCCGGCGGCGCCTCGGTGCAAGAGTTCGATGCCTTCCGCGGGCAGACCACCCGCAGCATCAATACGCTGCAGAGTCAGATCCAGAACCTGCAGCAGCAGATCAACGCCCGTCCCTGATGCTTCTACTGCCGGGCGCTTGCCCGGAGCATGAAAAAAGGCGCCCTAAGGCGCCTTTTTTCATGCTAGCGGTGTTCAGCCAATGGCCTTGGAGGCCAGCCAGAACAGGCCGGCAGCCAGGCCCATCGTTGCCGGCAGGGTCAGCACCCAGGCCAGCAGGATGGTCTTCACGGTGCCGCCTTGCAGGCCGCTCTTGTTGGCGACCATGGTACCGGCCACGCCTGACGACAGTACGTGGGTCGTCGATACCGGCAGGCTGAAGATGTTGGCCATGCCGATGGCGCAGGCGGCGGTGATCTGTGCCGACATGCCCTGGGCATAGGTCATGCCCTGCTTGCCGATCTTCTCGCCGACGGTCAATACCACGCGCTTCCAGCCGACCATGGTGCCCAGGCCCAGGGCCAGGGCGACGGCGACGATCACCCAGAACGGCGCGTACTCGGTGGTGGCGGTGAGGTCTTTGCGCAGCTTCTCGAGGTCGGCCTTTTCGCGCGGCTCGAGGCCTGGCAGCTTGCCGACCTTCTTCGCCGTGTCGTCCAGGCACAGCAGGTAGCGGCGTACTTCAACGCGCTTTTCGGCGCTCAGGGCGCGGTAGTCGGTCACACCTTGCAGCGACGATTGCAGCGCGGCGATGGTCGGCTCGGTCTGCTGCGGGTTGCAGCTGAACTGCTCCGGCAAGTCGGCCGACTTGGCCTTGCCCAAGGCCAGGAACTCGCCCAGCGTCGCCGCATTGCGCTCGTAGAACTGGCTCATGTGCAGGGTGGCGTCGCGGGTGCGTTCGATCTGGTAGGTGGTGCTGTTCAGGTCGAGCACGAACTTGGCCGGAACGATACCGATCAGTACCAGCATGATCAGGCCGATGCCTTTCTGGCCGTCGTTGGAGCCGTGCACGAAGCTCACGCCCATGGCCGAGATCACCAGCACCAGGCGGTTCCAGAACGGCGGGTGCTTCTTGTCGTCGAGCTTGCGGCGCTGATCCGGGGTCTTGTGCATCTTCGACAGCGGGCGCCACCATTTCAGGCCCAGCAGCACCAGTGCGGCAACGGCGAAGCCGGCCATGGGCGAAAGCACCAGCGACATGCCGATATCGATCGCTTTCTGCCAGTTGACGCCATCGCCCAGCGGGATATCGCTGATCAGCGCATTGGCCAGGCCCACGCCGAGGATCGAACCGATCAGGGTGTGCGAGCTGGACGCGGGGATGCCGAAGTACCAGGTGCCCAGGTTCCAGGTGATGGCCGCGGCCAGCAACGAGAAGACCATGGCCAGGCCGTGGCCGGTGTTCACGTTGATCAGCAGCTCCACCGGCAACAGGTGGACGATGGCATAGGCCACGCCGACGCCGCCGAGCAGCACCCCGAGGAAGTTGAACACCCCGGAGAAGAATACGGCCAGGTGCGGTGGCATGGCTTTGGTATAGATGACAGTGGCTACCGCGTTGGCGGTGTCATGAAAGCCATTGATGAACTCGAAGGCGAGAACGAAGGTCAGAGCGAGCATCAGGCTCACGACGACCCAGGCATCCAGTCCGCTGAATAAATCGATCATGAAGGTTGTCTGGCGGTCTTTAGGGGGGCGGGATTATGCCAGAAAACCCTGCAAATCGATGCACCTGCCACAGAACGATGACGGATGACCGCAGGTTCAGGGTCGTGGTCGTTTGCCGGTTGCTAGCCGCGAACAGGCAGGGAAAAATCGCTAAATTCCCTAAAAATCAACGATTTGAGTGAAAGTCGTTGTGTGGGGATTCGCTCAAACGGCCGTATGAAATTTGTGAAAATCCATTTCATCCAGGGTGTTTCGGTAAAGATGCCGCCGCGCCGACGGTCGCTGACTGATGGCGCGGTGATGTCGCTCAGCTGCGTTCGTCGTCGCTGTGCAGATCCTTCTCCATCTTTTCCAGCTCCTGGGCGAACGCCTGGTCGCGAATGCTTGCGCGCTTGCGCCAGGGTTTACGTTCCGGGTCGGGTTGTGCGGCATAAGTGGTGACTTCGCCACCGTATACATCCTTGTAACGTTCAGCCTGTCGCTCGAGTTCCGCGCGCAGTTCTTCTTTCGTCACAGTCATACCTGAAGAGTTTGAAGTTTGGCATTGGCACAGACCTGCACATTGGATGTGCCGGCGTATGCGGCCAACGCGAAATGTCCGTCGCAGCGATGCCGGGGGTGGCAAGTTCAAGGGACGCTGAAAGTGCCGTTGTTCAACACCGGGCAAGCCAAACCAGGGCGGTGGCTTGAAGGTCATCAAGCGACGAAAGTTAGCTGATGGATCCACTTATCTGGCGGACAATCAACAGTAGCGATTATAGCAACAGCCGGAACGAAGGCCATCGTTCTTTTCCGCCCGCCGACAATGGCCTGCAAGTTGTTATGGTCAGCGCCATGTGAGTCTGTGGGCAGGCACTATAAGTTCAACCCGCCGGGTTTAAAGTTCAGCTCAGGACGGTTGAAATAAAAACGGCCTCGCGGGTGGGCGAGGCCGTTGCCTGGGACTTCTACGGTGGGTACCTGACCAGTCTCTCCAAAGAAGCCACATGTGGCAGGGGAAAGGTATAAGCAAAAGTGTCAGCGGTCAATTGCGATTATCGGCCGTTCGTTCGATAATCGCACGAACCAGCGTTTTTATGAGGTAGCTCCATGAGCGATGAAACCAGCGGCCCGGTGGCCAACGACCCCGCGCGCAGCACCACGCCGGCCATGGCCCCGCCGATCGTGGCGTCGGCGGCCAAGCGCATCCAGGCTTTCACCGGTGACCCGGACTTCATGACCTCTCTGGCCCGTGGCCTGGCGGTGATCCAGGCGTTCCAGGAACGCAAGCGCCACCTCACCATCGCCCAGATCAGCCACCGCACGGAGATCCCCCGGGCTGCCGTGCGCCGTTGCCTGCACACCCTGATGAAGCTCGGCTACGCGACGACCGACGGTCGTACCTATTCATTGCTGCCCAAGGTGCTCACCCTCGGCCACGCCTATTTATCCTCGACGCCGCTGGCGGTTTCCGCGCAGCCCTACCTGGACCGCATCAGCGACCAGCTGCACGAAGCGGCCAACATGGCCACGCTCGAAGGCGACGACATTCTTTACATCGCACGCTCGGCCACCGTCGAGCGGCTGATTTCGGTCGACCTGTCGGTTGGCGGGCGCCTGCCGGCCTACTGCACCTCGATGGGGCGCATTCTCCTGGCCGCGCTGGACGATGCCAGCCTGCACGAGTATCTGGACCGCGCCGACCTCAAGGCCCGCACCAGCCGTACCCTGCACGATGCGCAGTCGCTGTTCGCCTGTATCCAGCAGGTGCGCGAGCAGGGCTGGTGCGTGGTCGACCAGGAGCTGGAGCAAGGCCTGCGCTCGATTGCCGTGCCTATCTATGACGCCTCCGGCCAGGTGCTGGCGGCGCTGAACGTCAGTACCCATGTCGGGCGGGTCAGCCGCAGTGAACTGGAACAACGCTTCCTGCCGATCTTGCTGGCGGCCAGCCGGGATCTTTGCCATCAGCTGTTTGGCTGAGTGCGCAGTCATCCGTGGGAGTGGCGCAACGCCGCTCCCACAACAAGCCTTCGAATGCACCAGAATCGAACAGTACGAAAGTTTCCTGTTCGATAAACGCACAATGTCGTCTTCGACGAATTGCGCAGGCCCGGCCCGCTGATTAATGTCTGTCGCACAAGTCGGCTGTGCCGACCTGACAATAAAAACAGGCCAAAAAGGGCTCCTTCGATGAATACGCATCTTTTGCTGTCGCGGCCGCACCCGCGCACGCTACCGCTCAACTCCGGCTGAACCCAGTCCGCTGTTTCCCTGCGAAACTTATCGTTCCTGCGCTTTGCTGTACGCAGTAGCCTGCCTGCGCCTATCTTCCGGATAACAACAATGAACAAACCGCAATCAACCGTCGGCAACTGCCTCGACGTTCAGTCGTTCATCAACGACCAGCCACTGTCCCGGTATCAATGGCGCGTGGTGATTCTGTGCTTCTTGATTGTCTTCCTCGACGGCCTGGACACTGCCGCGATGGGCTTCATTGCCCCGGCGCTGTCCCAGGAGTGGGGGATCGACCGCGCCAGCCTCGGCCCGGTCATGAGTGCCGCGCTGATCGGCATGGTGTTCGGTGCACTGGGCTCCGGGCCGCTGGCCGACCGTTTCGGGCGCAAGGGCGTGCTGGTAGGCGCGGTGCTGGTATTCGGTGGCTTCAGCCTGGCCTCGGCCTACGCAACCAACGTCGACCAGTTGCTGGTGCTGCGTTTCCTCACCGGCCTGGGCCTGGGCGCGGGCATGCCCAACGCCACGACGCTGCTCTCCGAGTACACCCCCGAGCGCCTCAAGTCGTTGTTGGTGACCAGCATGTTCTGCGGCTTCAACCTGGGCATGGCCGGCGGTGGCTTCATCTCCGCCAAGCTGATCCCGGCCTACGGCTGGCACAGCCTGCTGGTGATCGGTGGCGTGCTGCCGCTGTTGCTGGCCGTGGTGCTGTTGGTCTGGCTGCCGGAGTCGGCGCGGTTCCTGGTCGTGCGCAACCGTGGTACCGACAAAGTGCGCAAGACCCTGGCGCCGATCGCACCCCAGGTGGTTGCCCAGGCGGCGAGCTTCAGTGTGCCGGAGCAGAAGGCGGTGGCAGCACGTAACGTGTTCGCGGTGATCTTCTCCGGCACTTACGGCCTGGGCACCGTGCTGCTGTGGCTGACCTATTTCATGGGCCTGGTGATCGTCTACCTGCTGACCAGCTGGCTGCCGACGCTGATGCGCGACAGCGGCGCGAGCATGGAGCAGGCCGCGTTCATCGGTGCGCTGTTCCAGTTCGGTGGCGTGCTCAGCGCGGTGGGCGTAGGTTGGGCCATGGACCGTTTCAACCCGCATAAGGTAATCGGCATCTTCTACCTGCTGGCCGGCGTGTTCGCCTACGCGGTGGGGCAGAGCCTGGGCAACATCACTCTGCTGGCGACCCTGGTGCTGGTGGCGGGCATGTGCGTCAACGGTGCGCAGTCGGCCATGCCGTCGCTGGCGGCGCGCTTCTACCCCACCCAAGGGCGTGCCACCGGCGTGTCGTGGATGCTCGGCATCGGCCGTTTCGGCGCGATCCTCGGTGCCTGGAGCGGGGCGACCTTGCTGGGGCTGGGCTGGAATTTCGAGCAGGTGCTCACCGCACTGCTGGTACCGGCGGCCTTGGCGGCCGTGGGGGTGGTGATCAAGGGGCTGGTTAGCCACGCCGACGCGACCTGAGGGACTTCTGGTGCAGCCTTTTCGCCGGCAAGCCCTGCGCAGTGGCGGAGGGCGCCGCCTGTGGGAGCGGCTTGAGCCGCGAAGCAAGCGACGCGGTGAATGGCACCGGCTTTGCCGGTGTTCGCGGCTGAAGCCGCTCCTACAGGGATCCTGCCGATTTGAGGCATATGGATAGCAGGATAACAAATGGTTCGATAATCGCACAAAAGTGCGATTATCGGATTGTAACCGCCCCGCCAGTCTCCTTAATCTGGGCCCATCGCAGCGACGCATGGGCCCGCTGCTCACCGACCCGGCTCGTCCTGACCAGGAGTCTCCAATGGCAGCAATCCTCTCGCTTCACGATGCCGTGAAGCAGTTCATCCAGGATGGCGACAGCGTCGCCCTCGAAGGCTTCACCCACCTGATCCCGACCGCCGCCGGTCACGAGATCATCCGCCAGGGCAAGCGCGACCTGACCCTGGTGCGCATGACCCCGGACCTGATCTACGACCAACTGATCGGTGCCGGCTGCGCGCGCAAGCTGATCTTCTCCTGGGGCGGCAACCCGGGGGTGGGTTCGCTGCACCGCCTGCGCGATGCGGTGGAAAAGCAGTGGCCGCATGCCATCGAGATCGAAGAGCACAGCCACGCCGACCTGGCCAACGCCTATGTCGCCGGCGCTTCCGGCCTGCCGTTCGCGGTGCTGCGCGCCTACGCCGGCTCCGACCTGCCCAAGGTCAACCCGTTGATCAAGAGTGTCACTTGCCCGTTCACCGGCGAAGTGCTCGCCGCCGTGCCGTCGGTACGCCCGGACGTCACCGTGATCCACGCGCAAAAGGCCGACCGCAAGGGCAACGTGCTGCTGTGGGGCATCCTCGGCGTGCAGAAGGAAGCGGCCCTGGCGGCCAAGCGCTGCATCGTCACCGTCGAAGAGATCGTCGATGACCTCAACGCACCTATGAACGCCTGCGTGCTGCCGACCTGGGCCTTGAGCGCGGTGTGCCTGGTACCGGGCGGTGCCCACCCGTCCTACGCCCACGGTTACTACGAACGCGACAACCGCTTCTACCAGGCTTGGGACCCGATCGCCCGCAACCGCGAAACCTTCAGCGCCTGGATCGACACCTACATCCGTGGCACCACCGACTTCACCGAATTCAAGGCCAAGCTGGCCAGCACCGCGGAGGCCGCGCAATGAGCTACTCCACTTCCGAAATGATGACCGTCGCCGCCGCCCGTCGCCTGCGCAACGGTGCTGTCTGCTTCGTCGGCATCGGCCTGCCGTCCAAGGCCGCCAACCTGGCGCGCCTGACCTCGTCGCCCGACGTGGTGCTGATCTACGAGTCCGGCCCGATCGGTGCCAAGCCCAGCGTGCTGCCGCTGTCGATCGGTGACGGTGAACTGGCGGAAACCGCCGACACCGTGGTGCCGACCGGCGAAATCTTCCGCTACTGGCTGCAGGGCGGGCGCATCGACGTGGGCTTCCTCGGCGCCGCCCAGGTAGACCGCTTCGGCAACATCAACACCACCGTGGTGGGTGACTACCACGCGCCGAAAACCCGCCTGCCGGGTGCCGGCGGTGCGCCGGAGATCGCCGGCTCCGCCAAGCAGGTGCTGATCATTCTCAAACAGTCGCCACGGGCGTTCGTCGACAAGCTCGACTTCATCACCTCGGTCGGCCACGGCGAAGGCGGCGACTCGCGCAAGCGTCTGGGCCTGCCGGGCGAAGGGCCGGTCGGCATCATCACCGACCTGTGCATCATGGAGCCGGAAGCCGGCACCCACGAGTTTGTCGTGACCTCGATCCACCCGGGCGTGACCCGCGAGCAGATCATCAACGCCACTGGCTGGGCGATCCGCTTTGCCGACGATGCCCAGGAAACTGCGGCGCCGAGCGAGGTCGAGCTGACCGCGCTGCGCGACCTCGAAGCCCGCACCGCCGCCGCCCATGGGCAAGTGGCAGGAGAAGCCTGATGCGTGAGGTATTCATCTGTGACGCCATCCGCACCCCCATCGGCCGTTTTGGCGGCGCCCTGGCCGGCGTGCGCGCCGATGACCTGGCGGCGGTGCCGCTCAAGGCGTTGATCGAACGTAACCCGAGCGTGCAGTGGGACCAGCTCGACGAAGTGTTCTTCGGCTGTGCCAACCAGGCCGGTGAAGACAACCGCAACGTCGCACGCATGGCCCTGTTGCTGGCCGGCTTGCCGCCGAGCGTGCCGGGCGTGACCCTCAACCGCCTGTGCGCTTCCGGCATGGATGCCATCGGCACCGCCTTCCGCGCCATCGCCAGCGGCGAGATGGAGCTGGTTATCGCCGGCGGCGTCGAGTCGATGTCGCGTGCGCCGTTCGTCATGGGCAAGGCCGAGAGCGGTTACTCGCGCAACATGAAGCTGGAAGACACCACCATCGGCTGGCGCTTCATCAACCCGCTGATGAAAGCCCAGTACGGCGTCGACGCCATGCCCGAGACGGCCGACAACGTCGCCGACGATTATCAGGTTTCACGTGCCGACCAGGACGCCTTCGCCCTGCGCAGCCAGCAGAAGGCGGGTGCTGCACAGGCCGCCGGCTTCTTCGCCGAAGAGATCGTGCCGGTGCGCATTGCCCATAAGAAGGGCGAGACCGTGGTCGAGCATGACGAGCACCTGCGCCCGGACACCACGCTCGAAGCACTGACCCGGCTCAAGCCGGTCAATGGCCCGGACAAGACCGTCACCGCCGGCAATGCCTCGGGCGTCAACGACGGTGCCGCCGCGCTGATCCTCGCCTCGGCCGAAGCCGTTAAGAAGCACGGCCTTACCCCACGTGCCCGGGTGCTGGGCATGGCCAGCGCCGGTGTGGCGCCACGGGTGATGGGCATCGGCCCGGTGCCGGCGGTGCGCAAGCTGACCGAGCGTCTGGGTGTGGCCGTGGCCGACTTCGACGTCATCGAACTCAACGAAGCCTTCGCCAGCCAGGGCCTGGCGGTGCTGCGCGAACTGGGTGTGGCGGATGATGCGCCGCAGGTGAACCCCAATGGCGGCGCCATCGCCCTTGGCCACCCGCTGGGCATGAGTGGCGCGCGGCTGGTGCTGACGGCGTTGCACCAGTTGGAGAAGACTGGCGGGCGTAAAGGCCTGGCGACCATGTGTGTCGGGGTTGGGCAGGGGTTGGCGTTGGCCATCGAGCGGGTTTGACCTGTACCGGCCTAATCGCGGGGCAAGTCCGCTCCCACGAAAACACCAATCAGGCAGCGTGGGAGCGGGCTTGCCCCGCGATGGGGTCGAGGCGGAACGAGTGTGTAACCAGGTATGTCTAGAATTACCTGTGACCCTCCAGGAGTAAACGCACCATGACCTCAACCTATTACACCGGCGAAGAACGCAGCAAACGCATCTTCGCCATCGTCGGTGCCTCGTCGGGCAACCTGGTGGAATGGTTCGACTTCTATGTCTACGCCTTTTGCGCCATCTATTTTGCCCCGGCCTTCTTCCCCTCTGACGACCCCACGGTGCAGTTGCTCAACACGGCCGGGGTGTTCGCCGCGGGCTTCCTGATGCGGCCCATCGGCGGCTGGATCTTCGGCCGCCTGGCCGACCGCCACGGGCGCAAGAATTCGTTGATGACCTCGGTGCTGATGATGTGTTTCGGCTCCTTGATCATTGCCTGCCTGCCGACCTATGCCAGCATCGGTGCCTGGGCGCCTGCGCTGCTGCTGTTGGCGCGGCTGATCCAGGGCCTGTCGGTGGGCGGCGAGTATGGCACCACAGCCACCTACATGAGTGAAGTGGCCCTGCGCGGCCAACGCGGCTTCTTTGCCTCGTTCCAGTACGTCACCCTGATCGGTGGCCAGTTGCTGGCGGTGCTGGTGGTGGTGATCCTGCAGCAGTTGCTGAGCGAAGAAGAACTGCGCGCCTACGGCTGGCGCATCCCGTTCGTGGTCGGTGCGGTTGCCGCGCTGATCTCGCTGGTGCTGCGCCGCTCCCTGGAAGAAACCAGCAGCGCCGAGACCCGCCAAGACAAGGACGCAGGCTCGGTCAGTGGCCTGTTCCGCAATCATGCCGCCGCCTTCATCACCGTGCTGGGCTACACCGCCGGCGGCTCGCTGATCTTCTACACCTTCACCACCTACATGCAGAAGTACCTGGTCAACACCGCCGGCATGAACGCCAAGAGCGCCAGTTTCGTGATGACCGGCGCGCTGTTCCTGTTCATGATCCTGCAGCCGGTGTTCGGCATGCTCTCCGACCGCATCGGCCGGCGTAACTCGATGCTGTTGTTCGGCGCCCTGGGCACGCTGTTCACCGTGCCGCTGCTGATGGCGTTGAAGACCGTGAGCAGCCCGTTCATGGCCTTCGTGCTGGTGACCCTGGCACTGTGCATCGTCAGTTTCTACACCTCGATCAGCGGCCTGGTGAAGGCCGAGATGTTCCCGCCGCAGGTGCGGGCGCTGGGGGTAGGGCTGGCCTATGCGATCGCCAACGCGATGTTCGGCGGTTCGGCCGAGTACGTGGCCCTGGGCTTGAAGACTCTGGGCATGGAGAACACCTTCTACTGGTACGTGACCGCCATGATGGCGGTGGCCTTCCTGTTCAGCCTGCGCCTGCCCAAGCAGGCGCAGTACCTGCACGATGATCACTAAGGACGTTGCATGAGCAACCAACTGTTCGACGCCTACTTCACCGCCCCGGCCATGCGCGAGGTCTTTTCCGATCGGGGCCGGCTGCAGGGCATGCTCGATTTCGAGGCTGCCCTGGCCCGTGCCGAAGCCGCCGCCGGGCTGGTGCCACACGCCGTGGTGCCGGCGATCGAGGCCGCCTGCAAGGCCGAGCGCTACGACGTGCGGGCATTGGCCGATGCCATCGCCACCGCCGGTAACTCGGCGATCCCGCTGGTCAAGGCATTGGGCAAGGTTATCGCCAGTGGCGTGCCCGAGGCCGAGCGCTATGTGCACCTGGGCGCCACCAGCCAGGACGCGATGGACACTGGCCTGGTGCTGCAACTGCGTGCGGCGCTGACGCTGATCGAAAGCGACCTCGGCACTTTGGCCGACACCTTGGCCCGCCAAGCCCTGCAGCATGCCGACACGCCACTGGTGGGCCGCACCTGGTTGCAGCATGCAACGCCAGTGACCCTGGGGATGAAGCTGGCCGGTGTGCTCGGCGCCCTGACCCGTCATCGCCAGCGCTTGAAGGAGCTGCGCCCGCGCTTGCTGGTGCTGCAGTTCGGCGGTGCCTCCGGCAGCCTCGCGGCGCTGGGCAGCAAGGCCTTGCCGGTGGCCGAAGCCTTGGCCGAACAGCTGCAACTGACATTGCCCGAGCAGCCCTGGCACACCCAGCGCGACCGCCTGGTGGAGTTTGCCTCGGTGCTGGGCCTGATCGCCGGCAGCCTGGGCAAGTTCGGCCGTGATGTCAGCCTGTTGATGCAGACCGAGGCGGGTGAGCTGTTCGAACCCTCCGCACCAGGCAAGGGCGGCTCCTCGACCATGCCGCACAAGCGCAACCCGGTGGGGGCGGCGGTGCTGATCGGCGCCGCGACCCGTGTGCCGGGGCTGGTTTCGACGTTGTTCAGCGCCATGCCCCAGGAGCACGAACGTAGCCTGGGCCTGTGGCATGCCGAATGGGAAACCTTGCCGGAAATCTGCTGCCTGGTGTCCGGCGCCCTGCGCCAGGCCCAGGTGATCGCCGAGGGTATGGAAGTGGACGCCCCACGCATGCGCCGCAACCTCGACCTGACCCAGGGGCTGGTGCTGGCCGAAGCCGTCAGCATCGTCCTGGCCCAGCGCCTGGGCCGCGATCGCGCCCATCATCTGCTGGAACACTGCTGCCAGCGCGCGGTGGCCGAACAACGCCACCTGCGCGCCGTGCTCGGTGACGAACCCCAGGTCAGCGCCGAGTTGTCCGCCGACGAACTCGACCGCCTGCTCGACCCTGCCCATTACCTCGGCCAGGCCCGTGTCTGGGTGGCGCGTGCCGTGGCCGAACATCAACGTTTCATTGCCTGAAGGAGACCGCTGTGGCGCACGTGCAACTGGCCGATGGCGTACTGCATTACCAACTCGACGGCCCGGCGCATGCCCCGGTGCTGGTGTTGTCCAACTCGCTGGGTACTGACCTTGGCATGTGGGACACGCAGATCCCGGCATGGAGCGAACACTTTCGCGTGCTGCGTTACGACACCCGTGGCCACGGTGCCTCGGTGGTCAGCGAAGGGCCGTACAGCATCGAGCAACTGGGTAACGATGTGCTGGCGCTGCTCGACGCGCTGGATATCCCCAAGGCCCACTTCGTCGGCCTGTCCATGGGCGGCCTGATCGGCCAGTGGCTGGGTATCAACGCAGGCGCCCGCCTGCTCAGCCTGACCCTGTGCAACACGGCGGCGAAAATCGCCAATGACGAGGTGTGGAACACCCGCATCGACACCGTGCTCAAGGGCGGCCAGCAGGCCATGCGTGACCTGCGCGATGCCTCCATTGCGCGCTGGTTCACCCCGGCGTTCGCCGCGGCCGAGCCGGCGATTGCCCAACGCATAACCGAGATGCTGGCGCACACCGCGCCTGCCGGTTACGCCGGCAACTGCGCCGCTGTGCGTGATGCCGATTTCCGTGACCAGCTCGAGCGCATCCAGGTGCCGACCCTGATCGTCGCTGGTAGCGCCGATGTGGTCACCACGCCAGAGCATGGCCGGTTCATGCAGGCTGGCATCCCGGGTGCCGATTACGCCGAGTTCCCGGCGGCGCACCTGTCCAACGTCGAGGTCGGTGCGCCGTTCAGTGACCGCGTGCTCGATTTTTTGCTGGCTCGCTGAGGACATACGCCATGGATGAAAAACAACGCTACGACGCCGGCATGCAGGTGCGCCGCGCGGTGCTGGGCGATGCCCATGTCGACCGCAGCCTGGAGAAGCTCAACGACTTCAACGGCGAGTTCCAGGAAATGATCACCCGCCATGCCTGGGGTGATATCTGGACCCGCCCGGGGCTGCCACGGCATACCCGCAGCCTGATCACCATTGCCATGCTGATCGGCATGAACCGTAACGACGAGCTCAAGCTGCACTTGCGCGCGGCGGCCAACAACGGCGTGACGCGCGAAGAGATCAAGGAAGTGATCATGCAGAGTGCGATCTACTGCGGTATTCCGGCGGCCAATGCCACCTTCCACCTGGCGGAGTCGGTGTGGGATGAGTTGGGGGTTGAGTCGCGGCAATAACGCCATCGAGGGGGGGGGGGGGGGGGGGAGGAAGGGGGGGGGGGGGGGGGGGGGGGGGGGAAGGGGGGGA